>JAITKS010000177.1 GCA_031278315.1 Planctomycetaceae bacterium
AATATTTGTTCTCGATATTTCATTGTCCGAAAAGATTGCATTAGCTTTTTGAATCGGATAAAAAAATTGTATCAGAGCAAATGTAGTAAGCAAAAGATGTAAATTCAAACGTAAAATCAGATGTAAAATCAAACGTAAAATCAGACGTAATTTCAGATGTCCGAATCGTGAAAATTGTGAAATTTTATGTTTAATTTGATTATTTCCCGCCGGTTTACTTTTTGAATAAAAAGACAATAATTCCTGCGGTAATTTCATTGAAATTAAAAATTGATTTATAAAAAAATTACAGTACGATTACAGTTGTACTATGAATTTCGGCGGTTACAAAGATAATTTGTTAAAATCTGATTTATTGTATTTAGGAATAACAGCGGAATAAGCAGAATTTTTAAGTATGAATTAGCTGAAAATTTATTTGACAAAACCGAATAATTAATATTATCGGTATATTTGTAAAAATTCTTTAGTTATATTTTAAGATAAATTATCACATAGAATTGCTTACAGGAATATGCAATATATTAAAAAGTCAAAAAAGAAAAAAAGAATAACAAGATAATTGAAAAAAATTATGGGATTGATTGGTATAACGATTGGCGATGTTGCCGGTATTGGAGCTGAAATCATTGTTCGTGCTTGGTCTGATATTGTTGATGAGTTTGGTAATTGTGCGGTTGTTTTTGGTCACCCTGAGATATTACGGCGGGCGATCAAATTACTTAAACTCGATTTAGAAGTTGTTACCGTTGATAAAATTTGTAACATTTTTAGTGATATTACGAATGCGGTATTTTATAAAAAACAGATTCCATGTATTAGTTGTTCGGATGATTCTGTTTTACAAGTTTTACCTGCTTCGATTGACAAACGAGCAGGTGAAGCGGCATTCCGTGCGATTAACTTTGCAATTGAAGCGGCGTTATCGGGTGAAATTGATGCGGTTGTTACGGCACCGATTCACAAGGGGTCGCTTAATCTTGCCGGTTATAATTATCCGGGTCATACAGAAATTTTTGCTCAACGTTGTGGTGTGAATGACTACGCAATGATGCTGTATCTGCCGGCAGGCAAAGGAATCTATTCGACAGATGGACTTGCTGTCGTACATGTTACGCTTCATACTGCAATGCGGAATATATTTGAACAGATAACGATTGATTCTGTATTCTCCAAGATTAAACTTGCAGATGAATTTATGACAAGGCTGACGAATCGGCGGCCTGTGATTGGTGTTTGTTCGTTGAATCCGCATGCGGGTGAGGGCGGTTTATTTGGTGATGAGGAAAAAACAAAAATTAGTCCGGCAATAGAATTATCTCGTAGAAATGGAATTAACGTTTGCGATGTTTCGCCGGCAGATACGATTATGATAGACGCAAGAAACGGAAAATATGACGCTGTTGTTGCTATGTTTCATGATCAAGGTCATATCGCTTTGAAGTTATTAGACATGCATAGAGCTGTAAATGTAACGTTGGGATTACCGATAATCCGAACAAGTGTTGCACACGGCACAGCATTTGACAAAGCGTGGCAAGGTCAAGCTGAAACGGGCAGTATGTTAGAGTCGTTTCGCACTGCAAAAAAACTTGTTGAAAATAAATATAAAAAAAATTAAAAGTGTGATCATGTGATCAGTTTAAAATGCTTTATCTCACGCCAACACAAGAACGATTACGCGATGATATACGAGGGTTGATCAAAGGTGAAATTCGTTGCGACGAAGTTACTCTTCAACTTTATTCGACCGATGGAGGTTTGCTTCAATGTAAACCGCAAGGTGTTGTTTTTCCGCGTGATATTGATGATGTCGTTGCTTGCACGAAATATGCAGCTGAACGCGGAATACCTTTACACGCAAGAGGTGCAGGAACAGGAAAATGCGGCGGCGCTATCGGTGAAGGAATCGTTCTTGATTTCAGCCGATTTATGAGAAAAATCGTATCTCTCGAACATAATTATGTTGTCGTTCAACCCGGAATTGTAAGGTATCGTCTTAATGAATTATTGACTAAAATTCAGGGCAGAATTTTTGGTCCCGTATCTGGTTTTGAGCCGACTGCAACAATCGGCGGAATACTTGCAAGAAACGGCGCAGGAGTGAACTGGCTGAAATATGGATTTCCGAGTGAGCATCTTTGCGGATTGAAAATTGTAACAGCAAACGGTAACGTGTTGAATCTTGACTGTAACAAATTGCCCGAAGCGATAGATTCCGATCCGATTATGAATAATTCTTTCGAGGCAACAGCAACAAAATTTGAAACAAACGAAAATAATTTAGCACGAGGAATCGCATTTGCACGAAGTTTAGTTTTGGGCAAAGAGCATACGTTAGCAGATAAAATTTATAACGTATTAAATTCTTCGTTTGATGAGATTCGTTTGATGAATATGTTACCTCCGATTAATTCTGCCGGATATGCGTTAAATCATATTTTGAAGGGTGCGTATGGGAATCATATCGATATTGCGCGGTTGATTTGCGGCAGTGAGGGGACACTAGGATTGATTGTTGAAGCGAAATTAAAGACCGTTCCAATTCCTGTTCGCCGTGCGTGTGCGGTTTTATTTTTTGACTCGTTTGAGAAAGTTGCACACACCGTAGATATGATTCAAGATTTTAATCCGATCTTATGTGAGCTGTTTGATCGGCGGCAATTAAATTTAGCTGTCGAATGGAAACCGCTATTCCGTAATATTTTACCAACAGACAGTGAAGCCGCTTTGTTGATCGAACTTAATACTAATTCTGAAAATAATACTAATTCTGAAAAACCGGATACCTCAATTGATAATGATGCTGAAATAAATGAACTGATAAAAAATATGCTCGACAAAATTGTCGTAAAAGAATCGTTGTGCGAAAAAATATTACGAATTGAGACGCCGGAGCAATTTGTGTTATTTGATGAATTTCGGCGTCATGGTTCGTTAGTGTTATTTCAGATGCGTCAATCGTATCAGCCGCTTTCGATTTTCGATGATGTTGCAATTCCTTTGACGGCAATTCATGAATTTATTCCGGCGGTTCTTAATTTGTTAAAGCGTCATGAAATTACGGCATCGTTATCGGGGCATGTCGGGCAGGGACATTTAAGAATAACGCCGATTCTTGATTTGAAACGTTCCGATTTCGTACAACAATTGCGGACTTTGGCAAATGATATTTACATGCTGATTATAAGTGTCGGCGGAAGTATTAGTTCTGATTGCGGTGAGGGATATTTGAAATCTGTTTTTTTGCCGCATCAATATCCGTCTTTGATGCCGGTGTTTAGAAAAATTAAGAAAATTTTCGATCCAAAAAATATTTTTAATCCGGGCAAAATTATTCCAGACAACGAAATTTGGACTCAAAGAATTCGACGCGGAATAAATTTACGAGGCTCGGATCATCCTGAAAAATTTGATACTTCAGCGTTTAAAATCGAAGACAACTTGAGCGGTTTATTTTTACTTGATGTACAAAAGCGTCAGGCTGAGTTAGAAAGCAAATTGCTCTCTGAAGAACGCAAACAAACGGATTTTAAATCTGATTCGAATAATAACGATGTTTCGGTCAATACGGAAAACGATGATAATGTTAAGACGAAAGTATCTACAATTAACGTTACGAAAATTAATGACGGCACGGCGAGAAATCAACTTGAGTTACAACTTAAATGGGAACCGGAACGATTTTTTGAACCGACTTATCTTTGTAATGGTTGCGGTGATTGTTTGCGGTTAGATCGATTAGTTCGGATGTGTCCGATATTTCGCAGGCATCCGGATGAAGATGCTGCTCCGAGAAGCAAAGCGAATTTGTTGAGGGGAATACTTGAAGGCGAGTTAGGGCTGCATGTATTTACGTCGGAACGTGTAAATGAAATCGCTGAATTTTGTTTACATTGTAAAATGTGTGCGGTTGAGTGTCCGGCTTCGGTTGATGTTTCGCAACTGGCGTTTAATTGTAAGGGATTTCATGTTGCAGCGTCGGGGTTATCGTTGGAAGACATTTTTTTTTCACGGATAGATGTCGTGTTACGATTAGCGTCGTTTGTGAGTTGTCCAGTAAATTGGGCAATATCGAATCGAGTAATGCGATGGTTAATCGAGAAAATTTTGCAGATACCGAGAGGAAGAAATTTACCAACGCTTGCGAAATTATCTTTTCTAACAAGATTGAAATGGGTAAAACGATTAACAAATGTTGTACCGCGAAATGTATCAGAAAATGAAAAGGATATAAAAATCAGTTTTAAAAATAACAATCAGAATAACAATGAGAATGATATAGATAATGATAATGATATAGAATCAAAGTTAAAATTATCTTTATCAAGCGGCAAGGGTGTTAATGAATTTGGTGAAGATAGTTATGATAAAACGATCAGTGATAAAATTAAGAAAAACGCAGGAAAAAAGGTTGCGGTTTTTGTTGATACGTATTTGAATTATTTTGACACGAAATTAGTAGAGTTAGCTGTTCGGATATTGGAACACAATGGATTTGAGGTTCATATTCCGCCGCGGCAATGGTCATCGGGGCTTTCTGCGTTTACGGTCGGGGACAGGGAACATGCGGAACGTTTAGCGAGACACAATGTTTTGTTGTTGTCAGATTTGATAAGGCAAAGTTATCAAGTTATTGCGATTGAACCGGCGACAGCTTCGTGTATTACTCGCGAGTATAAATATGTAGCGGATGATATAGATGTTGCGTTTGTAGCTTCTAATGTTGTTGATTTTTGTGATTTTTTGTATCGAACTTATAAATCGGATAATTTGAGAATGGATTTTAGGGCAATAAATTTAAAAGTTGGTTATCATGCTCCGTGCCGTGCGATTGTAAACACGGTAGGCAGGGTAAATGTACCAACGCCGGCGGAGAAAATCTTAAAATTAATTCCCGGATTAGATGTACGAAGAATTGAACGAGGGTGTTGCGGAATGGCTGGAATGTTTGGTTTGAAAATTAGAAATTATCATCGAAGTATGCAAATCGGTTTACCGTTAGTCAAGGAGATGAAAAACATAGATATAGATGTCGGTGCAACTGATTGTATGACTTGTAAACTTCAAATTGAGCAAAGTGTAAACAAAAAGATATTACATCCGATAACGTTAATTGCCGCAGCATATCAAATAATTTCAGACAAAGATTATTTAAAAAACCGTTATTAAAAATTTCGTCATACCTCGTTGAAAAAAAAATTTTTTCAGAGGTTTCAATTTCATTTTTAGCCAACCTTATTTTTCACATTAAATTTGCTATTGACACGCAACCATGTAAAACGTTATCATCCGCAAACAATTTTTTTGTGAATCGTACTAATAAAATTTACACATCATACTATAAATTTCGATGATATAATTACTACTCATTAAAGAATATCCATTCCAAATAAATAATCAAAATAACTCAAACCAAAATTAAAGTGAGAACAGTTTTAAACAAACATTAAACAAGTCTAATCCAGATGTTAAAACAAACTACAACTAATTCAAATATGACTAATATCAATACTGTCAATATTATTCCCCGCCGCACTTTATCTAATAGTGTCAACGTTAGTTCGAATTCTGATCTTGGTAAAGATTCATTACGTCAAATTCCGATAGTACTTCGCGCAGACGGATTAGTCAAAATATACGGCAAACGGCGCGTTGTTGACGGAGTCTCTTTTCATGTCAATCGAGGCGAAATAGTTGGTTTGTTAGGACCAAACGGTGCAGGTAAAACAACTAGCTTCCGAATGGTCTGCGGATTAATTAGCTCAAACGGCGGGATCGTATATTTGGGACCGCACGATATAACAAATTGGCCAATGTACCGCCGCAGCCGTGAAGGCGGAATGGGATACTTGCCTCAAGATAAAAGCGTATTCCAAAAATTAAGTGTACAAAATAATCTGCTTGCTATAATGGAAATGATCGGCGTGAAAAAACAAGACCGCCTAGAAAGATGTAACGAATTACTCGAAAAATTCAAACTAACACATTTACGCCGAAATATGGGCGGCAGCCTGTCAGGAGGTGAAAAAAGACGCCTAGAAATCGCTCGTGCTCTCGTGTCAAATCCAAAAATTATTTTGCTCGATGAACCGTTTGCCGCCGTCGATCCTATCACCGTAACAAGCATTCAAGCTATTATTAGACAACTCTCAAACGAAGGTATTTCTATTCTAATTACAGACCACTCCGTACAAGATACACTACAAATTACACATCGAAGTTATGTAATTCGAACCGGTCAAGTTCTGTGTCATGGTACGCCGGAAGAAGTTATAAACAATGCCGAAGCTCGAAAAGTTTATTTCGGCGAAAATGTAAATGTCGGACAAATAAAATCAACAAATGTAAAAATTGATCATTCTACCGACACTAACCCAAAAATAATTTCAGATAAAAAAATTACTCCCGTACAAAATTTACATGATTCGAAAGATTCTTATAAATCATACGAATCGGAAAAAAATAAAATTAAAAATGAATTATTCGACGACACCGCAAGTACCGTTCTAATCGAAAATAGAAATATCGAAAATAGAAATTATGACACAAGACCAAAAATTATTCAGAAAGAACCTAATCATAAATCAAACACACATAGACCGCTAATCGAATCAGCTCATCAAACAGACAAAACTACAAACAAACTCGATCTAACTTCGCAGCGTCATATTGATTCACAAGCTTCTATTATGAACGGCAACAACAGCAGCAGCAACAACAACAATAATTCAACACGCCCCGCAACTCGCCGATTGATTCCGTCGTCATCGTCTGTAATTATTCCTGCCGCTCAATTCGAATCAATCGAAGGTTCGCCGGTTCGGTCTTCGGCACAAAATCAAAAAACAAAGTCTGATTCTAATCTATCATCGTCTGGTATTATGCAAGTGTTAGGCACAATGTTTTTCGGGAAAAATCGATAAAAAATCGTAAACAGAATAATCGTAATATATCAGTGGAATAATTTATTTTTTTTGCGGGACGGGTTATCTTTTTCGTTACAAAAAAATAATTTTAAAATTAAATATTAACGTTCACAAAATAAAAAATTCTGTGAGCGGTTACAATATTTTATTGTTGTTGGTTTGATTCAATTTCTTTTTTGTTTATAGTTTCATAATCTGGCAGATCGTTTAGATTTTTTAATCCGAATATTTGTTGAAAATATTTTGTTGTTCCGTAGAAAAAAGGACGTCCTAGTTCTTCAGATCGTCCTACAATTTTGACTAGATTTTTTTCTAGTAGTTGTCTTATTAAATCTCCGCATTGTACGCCGCGTAGTTTTTCGATTTCAGCTCTGTGAACCGGTTGTTTGTAAGCTATCACCGCCAACGTTTCCATCGCTGGAGAACTTAATCTCACAATAACCGGAGTCTCTTGAACCCGCAAAAGCCACGCTGCAAACTCTGGACGAGTCCGAAGTTGAACTCCGCCTGCTACCTCAACAATATGAAACGAAAAATGTTGTTTGTCATAACGTTGATTTAAGTCTCGTAATATTTGTTTAACTCGATAACCATCGGGTAAATCTGCCAACATGCTTATTCGGCGTAATGTAAGAGGCTCGCGGCTCAAAAATAATACCGCCTCAACTCGCGATAAAAATTCATTTCGATCTTTGTCCGGCGTATTAACAAAATTGTTTTCAATATCAAAACCGATGCTGGTAATGTCTGACTTTGATGTTAAATCGTTGTCGATGTCAAAATTATTATTGTGATTATTTTCTTGACCGCATGCAAAATTTTTATGCCAAAGCTGCAACTTATTTGATAAATTTCTAACTGGACAACGTAACAAATTATCATGCACACGACAAATATTAAACGGATGATTCATAATTAAAATAAAAAAAGTATAAAAAATTTTTCGTTACAAAAATATCGTTTTATATCGTTTTACCGAAATTTATAACACGATACGAATATTTCATAACACAAATAATTAATAAGGCAACATTGAAAATTCTGTTTATTGGTAACTATTCAGTAACATTACCATTTCTATTATTTCAGATTTTTTTATTAATCACAGAGAATACAGAGAAGGCGATTGGGGTAATATTCTACTGAATAGTTACCAAAAACTAAATAACAAAATAAACGAAAAAAATTTTTTTATATATTTTTTTTCGCTGTTTATACAATCTTTTTTTGCTTATTTTGTTTTTTTGAGTTGTTTCAAATCTTTCAACGTAAAAAAATTTCAAAATTGCTATTGATTTTATTTTCAAAGATGTTACAATTCTCCCCTTATTATGTTACTTCGTTAATTACTAGACATTTTGCTGTTAATTTAAATGTTTATGATTTTTATTAGTTGGAAATGTTAAATCTGTAATTTGCAAAAAGCAGTAACATGATACGTAGTAGTAGAAAAGATTGATCTCAAATGGATATTTGTTGTGTATTCTTTTGGTTTGATTTCCTCTGCTTCAATAATTTCGACAGGATGACGTCTCCTCTTTTTGGCGTCTTGGGTATTCTTCTTCTTGCCGTTGGAAGTAAGAAATCCGACTTTTTTTATATTCTTGACGGCAAAAGGAAGATTGAGATGAAGATTTACGTTGGTAACCTCGCTTACCGTACTACAGATGACGAAATCCGTCAAGAGTTTGAGAAATATGGTTCTGTCAATCAGGTCGATATAATAACCGATCGCGAAACAGGCCGCTCTAAAGGATTCGGTTTCGTTGAAATGCCGGACGACGAAGAGGCTAATAAAGCTATCGAAGCCCTTGATGGTTTCAGTATTGGCGAAAGAACTCTAAAAGTGAATGAGGCTCTTCCCAAAGCACCGCGTTCAGGAGGCTACGGCGGCGGAGGCGGAGGAAGATCTCGCGGACACCGAGATCGCGGAGATCGTGAGAAACGATATTAATCGTTTATCGAATGTATCGCCCGCAAAAAAACAAAAAACTTTTGCACAACTCACATGACGAACTTCAACAACATGAAAACGACAGAAAACAAAATATACTGTCAAATTTCAAATAGATAATCCGGCAGCGATAAATCAAAAGTTCAAGTGTAAGTAGTTTAAAACTAGTTTTTTCTAACCACAGAGTTATCAGAATTTAATATTCGAAATTATGGGGGATAAAAAATAATTTTTTTTGAATAACAAGTTAAACTAATTTAAAAATTGATATACGAAAGATTTTTTACATGACTTCTTATCGTATGTTTTATTTTTTTGAATTGTTTCTTATCTCAAAAAAATGAAAATTAAGTTTTAAAAGTTTTCAGAAGAGACGGACAACATAACCAGATTTTGTTGACTAAATAGGTCAATAATTTAAGGAAACAAATTGTTAATGTTGTTCGTCTTTTTTTTATATATGTATTGTAAAATATTACAGCCAATTGTTTTGTTTGTACCATTGTGTTGTTTCTTGAATTCTTTCTTCTATAGACTTATCGATTTTGAAATTTAATTGACATTCCGCCTTTTCCGCCGAGCAACACCAATTGTTTCTTGATTCAAACGCTTTCGACCAATCGTATGGAACATTTTTTCCGGTTAATAATTTTTTTAACTCGTAAAAAGTCGATACGCACAACACGGTAAGCGGCGGACAATGTACAGTCCGCGTATTACGCCGCCCCATCGATCTGCCAATCATCTTGCCGACCTCAGACAATTTTATTCCGTCTCCCGCAGCTGCATAATACATTCCGATTCCACTCGGCTTGTTTTCGCCGGCAACATTCATCTCGACTCTTTCACCATTTCTTGCAACAGCTAAAAGTAACTTCGACAAATCAGTTGCATGAATCCACGAATACATCTTAATCTGCCATCCTGGAACCGGACATATTCCTAGTCTTTTCACAGTTTTAAATAATGCAAGATTCATTTTGTCGGCTTCACCAAACACAATCGGCGGGCGAACAATACTACACGGTAATCGATTACAAAAAAATGCAATTTGACGTTCCGCTTCTAACTTGCTTACACCGTAATCTGAAATCGGTAAAGATATATCCGACTCAACTTTTGGCTGCTGCAAATTAGATGGACCCGCAGCCGCAATCGACGAAACATAAATAAAAATCGGCGGCGTAGTCAATTTAGATACCGCATTAAGCAAGTTTTGTGTACCGTCACAATTCACTTTCAAAAAATCTTTTCGATTTATTGCCCGTACTCGTCCAGCAAGATGATACACAACATCACATCCCTGAACCGCTTTTTCAAGCGCAGATATATCACTCAAATCACCATAAATAAATTCGACGTCTGAAAACTTTATAAATTCAATATTCGAACCGCTCCGCAATAAACATCGAACTTCATCGCCCGCAGCTCTTAATTGCCGTACTAAATGATAACCAATAAAACCAGACGCGCCCGTAACAAATGAACGCATAACAACTAAACTATCAAAAAAAATATTAGAATTTCTAAACTACAATCACTTGAATTTTCTGCGGACATCTTATTTAACTATTACCGATAGAAACTAGCGTTTGTTAATGAATAGTTTTTCTATCACCGAAAATTCATAGTACGATACGTATATTTTTAATCTGTACACGTATATTTACACATTTACTTTTGTAGTATTTCTATGAATTTTTGTATATCAGGAGAAGTATTATTTACTTTTTATAAATAACTCTTTTTATTTTACCTTCGTCAGCACGCGGTAATTCGCCTTTTTTGAATACGTCGCCTTTGGGTGAAAATCCTAAACGTTCTTTTAAGTGTTTCTCAATCATGTAACCCGTTACAGATTCATCTGCCTCAACATTAATTCTGACATCACGTACACCGTCGTTTTCTTCGATAACGATCTGGTACTGCGGCAAAACTCCAGGAATTTCCATCAATGCTTCTTCAACTTGCTGCGGGAAGAAATTTACACCTTTTATTATTAACATGTCATCTGTTCTGCCTGTAATTTTTGCGATTCTTGTATGAGTTCTACCGCATTCACATTTTTCACGTGAAATAATTTTAGTCAGATCACCTGTTCTAAATCTTATAACAGGAATAGCTTGCCGAGATAAAGAAGTAACCACTAATTCTCCTTGTTCTCCGTCGGGTAAATTTTTTGTTGTTACCGGATCAATAATCTCGATATAGTAATGATCTTCCCACACATGTATTCCGTTGTGTGCTTGGCAATCCATTCCTAAAGTTCCAACGCCTCCGGTTTCTGTCATTCCGTAGATATCGAATGCTTCAATTTCGAGTTGAGATTCTATTCTTTTGCGCATTCCTTCTGAAAAACTTTCTGCGCCGAATATTCCTATTTTCAAATTCGGCAAATTTACATTCAATGATTGCATTACTTCGTGAATCCGAACTGCATAAGAAACCACGCCGCATAAAATTTTTGTCCCGAAATCTTTTGCCAATTTTATTTGCCGTTCAGTATTTCCCGAACCGGTTGGAATAACAAATAATCCTGCCGTTTGAGCACCGTGATACATACCGAATCCGCCGTTAAACAAACCAAATGACGGTGTAATTTGAACTACATCTCCTTCGTTTGCGCCTGCCATGACGTAGCATCTTGCCATGCACTCTGCCCATTGTTCGATATCTGATGTTGTATAAGGCATAACAACTGCTGTACCTGTCGAGCCGCTTGACATGTGTATTTCACGAATCAATCTAGGTTCAACGCAGCACATTCCGAGCGGATATGTATCACGAAAATCTTTTTTAGAGGTGAATGGAATATTAATGAGATCGCCCATATTACAGAAATCGTGTAACCGTAATAATCCGGCTTCCGTGTATCGTTTGCGGAAGAAACCATTTTGCGCCCAAGCCCAATGTATTGTCTCGCGCAACTTTAAATTCTGATAATGAATTATCTCGTCTTGAGAAATCGTTTCAGAAACATAATTGAAACAACGCATAATATTTAAGTTAATGAATTTAATTAAAAGACCAAGCGTTATTATGTTATAACGTTGGTCAATGTTTTGTTTAATTTATTGAGAACAAACGGGACACTATGGAAAATTAAAATACAAATATCAAATACAAGTAATATATCAGAGAATTTTTAAATTACTTTTACTTGGATTTTTGGTTTGATTTTTGTTTTCGGTTTGATTTTTCTGCTCATCTTTAATTTGAAAGCAGACTTTTTAATACATAGTTTTTGTGTCATTGAAATTCATAGTATGATACGTATAAACACGTGAAACAATCAAAGTGCAAAATTATAAAATAAACACCGTTTTCAGCAATGCCCCCATCGTACACGGCATTTCGTGATTTCTAAATTATAAATATTAAATTAAAAAATCAAATTAATTATTAGAAATGTAATAATATATCAGCGGAATAATTTTAGTCATGTTAAAACCCGGACAATCACCAAAGTAAAAAACACCAATGTTTTGTGTCTCTACAAATCAATTTTATTTTTTTGTAACGAAATCTGAAATTGTACGTGTGAATAATATTTCAATAAATTCGATATAACTCTTTGGTTCTTACCTCGACCGTGTGTATGGTTGTAGATAAATAAAAGTTGGTTATGATTATTCACTGTCTTTGAATGAAATATACTCCTCACACTTTATTTTTAAATCACAAAAATAAAAACAAAATTTTTAAAGCACAATAGAGTATAAAAATTCAATTTAATAATTAACAATCATTTTAAACCGCACATACATGAATTTTCGGTTCGATTTACCCGCTTATTTACAAAAACATCTTTTGCTAAATACGTTTCTTTATCGCCGAAATTCATAGCACAACACAAATATTACAAAATGCTAAAAGATATAATCGCAATCGATTTCGGAACAACTAATACATATATTGCAAAATGTCCGGCAAATGCACGAACTCCAAGTGCTATACAATTTAACTCTAACTCGGTCGGCATCGAAACGGCATTGCTCTATTCTAACGAATCTACAAATGATTCACCTTATATCGGCGAACAAGCAATAAACGGACTCGGCAACGCGTCAATTGAAGAACGTCAAAAGTATGAATACCGTTTTTACTCACATTTTAAACCCGATGTCGTTTCAAGCACCATAGCACGTCAAAACGCTGTCGATTTCTTGACCGCAATCTTACGCGATTCGCGAAAATGTAATATCAACTTCTCGCCAATCGATTGCCGCGTCATCGTAGGAGTCCCAAGCGAAGCAGACTCAAAATATCGTGAAACACTGCGATCAATTTTTGCCGATGCCGGATACGGCGAAGTAAATCTAATCGATGAACCAATAGGCGCAATGCTTGATAGTATTTCATCCGGTATGTTTTCTATAGCAGATATTATCTCCGGCTTCTTAGTGATCGATTTCGGCGGCGGGACTTGCGATTTCGCCTTTATACAAAACGGTAAAGTTAAACACTCATGGGGCGAAATGAATCTAGGCGGACGATTGTTCGACGACTTGTTCTACCGCTGGTTTTGCGATTTAAATCCGGGTAAAGAATCTGAATTAAGCCAAAACGGCGAAGATTTTTTTGTTCGTGTATATCATTGCCGTCAGTGGAAAGAAAAGTTTTCTCAATTCACGGCAGTAAGTCCGCAAAAAACGTTCTCGTGTTCAATCGGCGACTACGGAAAAATAAAAAATGTTACTTGGAACGAATTCGTCGAAAGAGCAAAAAATTATAAACCAACAGAATCTTTCATAAAATTTCTGTCTGATTCAAATATTCCGCTGTCGGAAAAATTGATTTCCGGCAACATAGATTTGCTGCAATGGTTTCAAGATTCGTTGACTTCAGGTTTATCTGAAGCCGGTATTTCGATTTCAGATATTCATGTTATTGCACTTGCCGGCGGCAGTTGTCAATGGTCTTTTGTCGGTGAATGCTGCCGCGAAATTCTCAATAACGACAATTTTTTTCGTAGTAATCAACCTTATGCAACAATTGCGAATGGTCTTGCTGTTTTACCGGCTCTCGAAAATGAATTTCAACGCAAACAATCAGAATTGACAGCTGCAATTCCACTATTCGTACAAGAAATCGGAGAGAAAATAAAATCCGAATTAAATAGAGGCAGAGAACAAATAGTAAGTAAAATCACAGTCGATTTATTTGATAATAAAATTCGTCCGATTCTAATAAATTTCCGCGAAAACGGCGGCACAATAAATAAACTTAAATCCGACATAAGTAAAGAAGCATTAGCCTTTGAAGAACAAATTAATAAACTCGTTAATGACGAAATCGGTAATAATCTGACCGCCCTCTTCGAAATGACATTAGATAATGTAAAAGAATGGTTGAAAAAGAATGATCTGCGAATGGCCGAAATTAAAAATAATTCAAATTTTAGAACAGATAAAATCGATATCGGTACTATCGATCCGAAAGTTGCAGAATTAGTAATCAATATAGTAAACACAATTGTAGGAACAATAATTACAATTATCGTTGCAAATATTTGCGGCGGAGGAGGAATGGCAATAATTGCAACCGGACCATTAGGATTACTTATAGGCGCAATTATCGGTGTCGCAGTTGGAATTTTAGCCGCTTCATACGGAACAGATAAAGCAAAAGAAATCGCAGAAAATTATGAAATTCCATCAAATATTTCTCCCGTGCGGATATTTAAGTTTAACCCGCTGAATACTATTCTGACCGATAAAAGAATCATTACACTACGCAATGATATGGAAAAAGATTTATCACAAAAAATTGATCAAGCATTACAAGGAATATTATCTGATATTAAATCAAAAGTCGAAATAATTATTAGTAACGAAATTTCAGCATTGAGTATTGTAAATATCAGATAAAAGAAATTCTAAAAATATCACATAAAAATTTAATAACATTTCAATTTATTTTTTTGTAATATATCAGCGGAATTTTTTTAAACACGAAACTCACAAAAAAACACGAAAATCACGAAAAAGGGTTGTATATGATTTTCGTGTTTTTTGTGTTTAAAAAAATAAATTATTTCACAAATTATTTCACTGATATATTACATTTTTTTAACAATATTCACGAATACTTGAAATCATATTTTCTTATTTGTTCTATCAAAAACGAAAATCGAATTTTTCATGTAAGTTGAATATTTAATTAACTAGATTATAATTTTGAACTATTAATAATATTTCAGCGTTTATTATTTGCGGTATTATTTTAAGTTGATCTCATTTGAAATTTTGGATCAAACCGCATTTTTAAACCTGATCATAACGATTATTTACACTTTACTCCGCACGATTATTTACACTCAAACACACTTAAACACGGTTTAGAATCTTGTTGATTCTAAGCGTATTATTGACACTCTTTTCAGCTCACGCTTTATAATTCGGTAACATTCGCTGTTTGATTACTTATTTTAAATTTAATAGTTTTCAGCAGTTTATTGTTTATATTTTTTTGGTAATTTTGGTAATATCTGCCTTTTGTTTTTTTAAATTTGAAATCAGGCTTATATTCAGCCGTATATTTGAAATCAGGCTTTAATGACTAAATCTTTAATTCGCTGATAATCATAAAACCAGCCTTAATTGCTGCACTCTTAATAACTGATTTTACAGTACGAGCCGATAGATGTTGTTTTTATATGTTACATAAATTTCAAGTAAGTTATGGTTTTATACAAGTACAGTTTTATATGTCTATAGATGTACCCGACAGCCTCATACAAGAATTGCGCGGCAGTAAAATTCTAGCCTTGCCCCAAAGTGCAGCAAAAGTTTTAGAACTAGCGAAAAATCCTGAAAACGGACCGCCCGAACTCGCCGTTCCAATATCAGCGGATCCCGGTCTAATGACACAAATTCTCAAATTTGCGAACTCATCATTTTTCGGATTTCGTCATAAAATAACGGCAGTGCAAATGGCATTGTCATTAATTTGTTTCCGCACGATAAAAAATTTCGTACTCTGGAACGCTGTTTTCGCAATGTTGCCCAATCCTAAAGTCGGTCCTTTCTCCCTGCGTTTAGTATTACAAGACGCTTTACGTCGCGGTATTTTTTGCAAAGTTTATGCTTCATATTTTCAAGGAATCGATCCCGAAGAAATATTTGTCGCCGGTTTACTTCAAGATATAGCTGTCCCAATACTCGCACAAAATAAACCAACAGAATACTCCCAATTTTTAGATAAATTAACCGACGGAAAAACTAGACTCTCAAAATTAGAAAATGCATCTTTCGGATGGTCGCACGCCGACGCAGGCGCTTTTCTAATTCAAGAATGGGGATTAGGCGAAGACTTCGCATTACTCGTGCAAGAACATATCGACGACGGACTAATGGATTCAAGTACCGGTAATCCAATAATGTCATCCGCTATAATTCGGCTCTCGTCTATTTTACCGTCGGCAAATGAAACCGATTGGTACGAAGCCGATAGATTCATGGAATGGTTTCAAAAGTTAGCAGGTAAATTAACTGCAACCGGAAAAAAAATTCCAACTCCCGTCGATGTATTCACTACCGCCGACATACAATTTGAAGATATGCTGCAAGTAACACAAACACCGCAACCGCAATTGTCACTTATAAATCACCTGCAAAAATATAACGAATCATTTTAAACTGCTGTTCTCAATTGAAATTTTTTACAACTCGTACAGTTAAATTCTATGCGTATCGTATTATGAAATTCGGCTGAAATATTACAAAACATTTGTCTGTAATATTGTCAATTAAATCAAAAAATTATGAAAAAAAATAATTCACGTAAATTTATTGAAACATTAAATAACCGTTTGCTTGTGTTCGACGGTGCCATGGGTACGGAACTGTATCGGCATCATATTTTCACTAATCGTTGCTTTGAAGAGCTAAATTTATCCGAGCCGGCTTTGATAAGTGAAATATCCAATTCGTACCGTATTGCCGGAGCAGATGTTTTAACAACAAATACTTTTGGTGCGAATCGTATTCGGCTTGAAAAGTACGGTTTGGTCGATCGGTTATCTGAAATCAACCGTGCTGGAGTTCGCATAGTCCGTGAAATTGCGGGCGATGACGGCGAATTGTTTGTTGCAGGTTCGGTAGGTCAATTTCCGATTACAGGTTATACAAACGACGAAATAGAATCTTGTATTCTCGAACAAGTTGATTCACTTTGGGAAGGCGGAGTTGACTTTATTATTTTTGAAACTCAACTATCACGAGAAGCGATACGCCGAAGTGCATCTGCGATGCTTAAACGTACAGAAATTCCATTTGTGTTATCTTGTGCGGTTGTAGCAGGTAATGAATCAGCGGCAGGTGAATCGATCTATCGGCTTATGGCACCTTTCGGCAGCGAAGTTGCTAAACCAATTGCAATGGGATTAAATTGCGGATCGGGTCCGGATGGTCTTTTGCGTGCTGCTGAAATAGCGATTAAAGTCAATCCGTTACCTCTTATTGTTCAACCGAATGCGGGTATGCCGAAAGAATTCGAGGGACGTCAAATTTATTATTCGTCGCCGGAGTATGCTGCAACTTATGCGATGCGGCTGGTTTCGCTTGGTGTCGCTGCCGTTGGAGGTTGCTGCGGGATTTCGCCCGAACATATCAGCGAAATTGCAAAAATGATAAAACCGCTAGCTAAAGCAAGAGCAACAAATTCAATTCTACAAGTTACAGAAACTGAAGCCGCCGAACAACCCGAATCACCGATTGCGGAACGTTCAAAATTCGCATGTAAACTTACCAAACATGAATGGACAATAAGCGTAGAAATCGTACCGCCAAGAGGTTACGACTTGAAAAATATAATCGAAAAAAGTAAAGAACTGCACCGGCACGGAATCGACGCAATCAATTTACCCGACGGACCAAGAGCAAGCTCAAGAGTATCGTCGATTGCTGCCGCAAGTAAAATTTTGTCTGAAGCTCATATTGAACCGATTTTGCATTTCTGTTGCAGAGACAAAAATTTAATCGGAATGCAAGCTGATCTGCTCGGATGTGCCGCTTTAGGAATAAGAAATTTACTTTTCATTACAGGTGATCCGCCTAAACTCGGTTCTTATCCTAATGCAACTGGTGTATTTGATACTGATTCTATTGGAATATGTTCGTTGCAGCGGCGTCTTAATAGAGGTGTTGATCTTGGAGGTCAAGAAATCGTTCCGCCGACTAATGCTGTTATCGGTGTAGGTCTTGACCCAAATTCGCTAGATCGAAAAAGAGAAATCGATAGATTCAAACAAAAAATAGATGCCGGTGCAAATTTTGCTATTACACAACCTGTATTCGATCCAGAAGCTCTATTTAGATTATTAGACGAAATAAATAATTGCCCGATTCCTATTTTGGCAGGAATATGGCCTTTGGCAAGTTTTCGTAACGCAGAATTTATGAAAAATGAAGTACCCGGAGTTACAGTTCCTGATTCGACTATGGAAAGAATGGAACACGTCGCAAAAAAAACAAAAGAAGAACAACTAGCTGTAGGAATCGAAATAGCAAAAGAAATGATCTCCGCCATAAAAGATAGAGTAAACGGTATCCAAGTCGCAGCCCCATTCGGAAGAATTGAAATAGCCCTGTTAGTGGTCAGTGGTTAGTTTAGTGGTCAGTGGTCAGTGGTCAGTGGTTAGTTCGCATGCGGAAATTAGCATCGATTCTAAATTCGAATCACTGAAGTCATAACCTTTAATCATTAACATTAACCTGTATAAGTTCAAATCACAAACCGCTATTAATCCGATCGCCCTTTCAGACCTGATTTGAAATTCAGACCTGATTTGAAATCGTAACATATCAAATAAATTTAAAACTTTTGAGAAATCCCGCCGACATATTATCAAATCTGTAATCAATGATAACTCCTCATGCGAACTAACCACTAACCACTAAACACTAAACACTATTATGAAAGATTTTTATCAAAACAATTGGAATGAATCTGTTGAACAAGATTTAACTCGACTATTGACAATGGCAATCGACGAAGATATTTCACCCGTCGGTGACATAACAAGTCAAGCGTTAATACCTTCAGAAGCAATAGGAAGTGCGTCGGTTGTGATTCGCGAAGATGCCGTTATTTCAGGTATCAAAGCTATTCCGACAATAATTAATGCGTTCAACAATAACTTAAAATGGGAATTTACAAAAGAAAAATTAAACGATGGTCAGTTTGTCCCAAGCGGAACTAATCTCGGTCGTGTTGTTGGTTCAGTACAAAAAATATTGATGATGGAACGGCTTTTGTTAAATCTCGTTGGTAAATTGACAGGAATTTCAACCTTGACAAAAAAATATGTTGATATAATTTCAGGAACGTCCGCAAAAATTTATGATACTCGAAAAACAACATTAGGATGGCGGCGGCTAGAAAAATATGCAGTACGATGCGGAGGAGGATATAATCACCGAATGGGATTATATGACGCAATATTGATCAAAGATAATCATCTCGCCTTTGGTGCCGAAAATTCATTTTATGATCCGGCAGAGGCAATTGTCAAAGCGAAAGATTACATAAAATTAAAATTCGGTAAAGAAACAGCTGATTCTATAATTATCGAAATAGAAGTTGATAATTTAGATCAACTCGCACAAGTATTAACCGCTGAACCAGACATAGTTTTACTCGACAATATGCCGCCGGATATTTTGCGTCAAGCTGTACAAATAAGAAATTCCGCCGCTGTAAATGTACAACTAGAAGCATCAGGCGGAGTAAAACTAACAACCGTAAAAGCAATTGCAGAATCCGGTGTCGAAAGAATAAGTGCCGGAGCATTAACTCACTCCGCAACTTCAATAGACATCGGACTAGATTGGATAAATTTATAAATGTTCAATAAAATTTTTTAGCGAAATTCTAAAAACTTCGTCCTCCTAACTCAACCCTGTTCTTGAAAAAAATATTCTTGAAAAAAATATAGGCTGAGAGTATTGAGATTTTGAGTAAATAAAATTGCATTTTTAGAAATATATCAGTGGAATATTTTTTTCGACAGGATAAACAGAATTACAGGATTACAGGATTTACAGGATAATAGTTTAGTTCGTATGCGAAAATTATCACGGATTCTAAGTTCAAATCACTAACAACTAATCGGCGGTTTCAAGTTTTGATTCTTTTAATTTTATTATTTAAAAATCCTGTCAATCCTGTAATCATGCAATCCTGTCAAAAAACAAAACTAGAGAAGCGGTCGAGACGTCTGCGTTCACGAAAAAAATAAATTATTCTACTGATACCATTTTTAGAAATTGCTTTTATTTTATTTCTCTTAATTTTTTTGCGGCTGTTTCGGGCGGAATTGGATTTATGTGTAAACCTGTTCCCCATTCGAAACCTGCCGCTCTCGCTAAACTTGGTAAAATCGATAGCCGCCAATGAAATATATTTTTACCAAATTCATGTTCAAAAGGTTCAATGTGAAACACAAAGTTATAAGCGAGTTTGTTCTTTATCCAATATACGGCTTTTTCTAACCGATATACCGTTCTACGAACTAAATCAGAAAATTCATTCAACTTGATTTCGTCGGCAAAGGACTCCAATAAAGATTCATGAAATTTGGGATATATCTCTACCTCCGATGCAAAACGGCTCGCAAATGGACATATTACAAGAAACGATTCTGTCTCTTCGACTACTCTTGACTCGAATTGTATTTCATTTGTCAATAAATCACACCAGAAACAATTGCCCTTGCTGATACGGTATTTTGCGGCATGTTCCAAAATATTCAAAACGGTTAAAGGCACAAACGGAATTGCAATCAGCTGACTATGAGAATGAGGTATCGACGCTCCAGCTGCAAGACCAACATTCTTGAATATCTGAACATAAGCCCATTTTCTACTCGACTGAAGACTCACAAGACGAATACGATACATACGAAACATATCGATTGTCTCTTGTAATGTCATATCCGTAACACTGATTATATGTCTTGGCGTATCGACTAAAACTTCATGCTCGCCGAATGCCGGAATAGACTTCACAACAAAATCAAACGGAGACAATTTTTCGTTAAATTCCAAGCTCTCTCGAAAGTCACGATATGTTGAAAAGCCGTTGTAATCGCAAGCCGCTGGATATTTGTTAGGAATAACTCGAACTCGCCAACCTGTTCCATCGGCAAATGTACCTGAATTGCGAATTGAATCTATTTCACCGGGCGTAAGATGTTCATTGCCTTCACAAAAAGGACAATTTGTTATAGATGTTCCTATTGCAACTTCGCCGGTCTCTATATCAAAATGATGCGGACGAGAACCGCGTTCCGCTGAAACAATAACTACTTGACCAGTTAATGGATTTTGACGATATTCAGGCACTGTTAAATTATAAGCATCGTTATTATGAATTTCGGCTGCACAAAGAAATATTTAAATTCATATTTATATTAATATTCATATTGATATTCATATTCATTAAGAAGTTTGCTTTCTATTTGTAAGCAATCAACTCAAACCAAAAATTCAAATGAGTACAGTTTAAATTTATTAGGATAAATTCCCAATAGGAAATGTAGGAATAATTATTAAACACGAACTTTATTTTTCGTAATATATCAGTGGAATTTTTTTCGTAACTGTCTATTTTGACATTTTTGTTTTAATTTTTTTTAACACGAAACACACGAAATTACTGATAATCGTTTCATTGTTTAATTCCTAATTTGAAAAAAAGAACATCACTTTACATGAGGATTTAAAAGTTTTGTAATATATCAGTGAAATATTTCATAAGATATTTCTAAATGATAAGTGTTCCAATTTCTTTGCCCATTATGGACAGCACTTTATTAATCGTACATTTCAGCTTACGGTTATGAAACAACATGTCATTGTGATCACAACACAATATTGCTAACGAAATTTAAGTACATTACTATCGGAACATGAAAATTTTCATTACACAACACAATTCTGTTATCATTAAAAATTTCCACCGATATACTACAATATCACCAATTATTAAAGACACACTTAATTTAATGCTGTTGCAAATTCTCCAAGCGATACGCAAGTAGAGGCAAAATCCAAAAGCTCATCAAGTTTATCAATAGACCTTACGTTCATAATTCTATTTTTCAACTCCGCCGAAGGTTCACCAATACGACGCCTTAACACTCGAATTATCGCATTAGCTGCACCTCGAACTTCGCCTCGAGCTTCGCCTGTTGCTTCGCCTATTGCTATACCTCTTGCTTCACCTCTTGCTTCACCGATTGCTATACCTCTTGCTTCACCTCTTTCTTCACCTATTGCTATACCTCTTGCTTCACCTTGGATTGTTGCTTCGCTCCAATATGTTTCTGCTGCTGATGGGGACATAATTTTTACTCCTAAATTTTTGGTTAATGTTACTAATTTTTCATACGTTTCACGCGTGAAATATTTAGCACTGGTATAAAAATACCAAAGACTCATATCCCACACGTACTGTAATAATTTATGCTCACAAATTTTATCTTGGAGCTTCTCAAAAAGTTGTATCGCTTTTTCATTTACTTCTTCACTGCGGGTTATCTTCTGGACATAAAAGAACAAATTTACTATCAAATCATCAAGTGATTTAACAATATCGAATAATTTCCATAATTCTTCTTCGGACATCGTATTCACGTCAAACAAAAGTGATGAAAAGTTGACAATGCATAGACGTAAAGGTGAATTTTCCGATAAATCGAATTGGGCTGCCGTATTAGTTGATGCGGTGAATTTGGTCTCGCCGCAATGGAAAATTATCGATACTACGCAAGGAAACAAAAAATTATCAGGTTCACCCGCCTCTGTCCATAAATGATGCAAAAGCGTGTTGACATAACGATACAACTGATATACGGCACCAGGATCGTTATTAGACTTGAAATCAATCAAAAAGTAAACCCATCTTGTTTTGCAGCTCTTAAATGGTGCTCGATATAACATATCGAAAAAATTAGCACGCAATTGACTAGTAATAATTTTCGTATCGACTATCTCAAGACAATCAAGATCTATTTCGTCTAATAGGTTCTTAGGCAATGAGCATATACTTTGCAAAAGAGAACGCACTAACACAAGTATCGAACAAATACATTTACAAAACGCATCGTGATTATAAGTCTTCGGAAAGAGACGTAATAGTTCTTTTTTTGTTTTTACATTAAAAAGTAATGTCTCTTCGTTTGATGTTTTTTTAATTGAATCTTTTTTTGCCATGTTAAATTTTCTCCTTTATTTTTAAGTTAATTTAATATTGCATCAAAATATACATTGTCTGGAAATTTTTTCAGATTATTCTTGACCAATTTCGTTGACTTCGTCTTGTTTAATGCTGACTGTAATATTTCTGCAATTTTCCTATATCACATATTCGGCTGATATATGACATTTTACATTAGAGATTATAACCATCGGAATATTATGTTTTTTTGTATGAATGCAATTACTTCATAGAATAAAACGTATCCCAGTGGTTTTTTACCGCAATCAATTCTTGCTATACATTGAGCTCCGGGTCTAATTGAATCTGGTAATATTTCTTGATTGTCTAACTCAACTTTTATAAGAACGATATTCAAACTACTTGCCGTTGATGCTGCACTGCCGGCATCACTTCTTACTTCTGCCCGGTCATGTATTCCGTTGTCCATCACGCAGCCGTAAAATTTTTTATTTGGTTCTGTTGCCATAACGAATTCTACTTTCAGTTTTGCGTTTGGATTCGATTCTCTCAACTGCCGCTGATGTTCCAGAATATACCCCATTCGTTTTTCAGACATCTCTAATTCTAATTGCCATTTACTGCTGTCGTCAGCTATTTCCATTAAATATTGCATTCTGCTTACAGGTCTTTTGTTACTCAATTTTCGTTTTACATCCCATGTTACAACTATTCCGCTAATCGGCGACTTAATAACAAGATCAGATATTTGTTTCTTGTACAGTTCTTGTTGTTTTAGATTTGTTTCTAATTTAATATTTGTTGTTTCAATTTGACCGCGTATTTGTGTCAATTCATAATTAGTTAATTTCTTATCAACGTTAAGTTCTTGTATTCGTAAAGATTCTAATTGTTTCATGATTTCGCGTTGTTCACCTAGTAATTTCATTCCTGTACTCTCTAGTTCTGAGCTGTAAAGTTCAATTAAAATAGTCCCTTCACCTTTATCCGTACCTACGACTCGTGAATTATGATCGACATATAATTGCTTGACCTCCGCATCAATAGGAGCATAAATATTTCGACGGATACTTGGTTCGAGCGTACCGCCGCAATGCATTTGAAACTTCCACTGAACAAAAATTAATGAACAAATAATTGACGCAATAATTAACGTTACAAAAATAGTTTTCGGTAACATTCTAGCGGTGATCAAAATTTTTGACTTGCCGATAAATCTCCAAACAGGCATAAGAAAAATCTCTTTTAACTGTAGTGCATTACCAATTGCAGAACTTGCGTGATCGGCAACTATTTCGATCCGTTTACGCATTCGCTCGTTTATTTTGCTGCTTTCAATTTGCTCTACTAACAGCACACCAAATGGATTCGGTGTTTTCTCGCGTTTCGCGGGGTCATTATCCCGCTCGTGATCCGCCGGTTTCTTTTTGACCAACGGAAAAATCGCAATTGATTTTGTATGAGATTCATCAACATATTTTTCAATTGCACGTTCAACCTGCGGTGCAAAATCAGTTGTATCGCCTGTGTACCAAACAGGCTCGCCCGCTTTGATTACAGTCGTCGCAAGTTTCGACATTAAACGAACTAATGTTGAACGTTTGTCCACAACATCTTGACCGCTTACTGCAATCACGCGGCAACGTCCGCCTCGGCGCAATGCTATACTCACACGATCACATTCTATCAATCGGCGGCCTTCGTTGACTACAGTATATGCCGTCTCATTGACATCAAGACTAAGATGAATAGACCGCGTGAAATCTTCAAGAAGTGTCCATAAATTCTGACGCTCGCCAAAATTTCGCAACTGACGATTCTTGTAATAATCATCAGCAAGAAAACAAGTTTGGGATAGAAATTTTGTGAACCCGTTTTGAATTGCCGGATCAGAATCTGTTCGTTGTAGAATTTCGACAAGTCCGATTACTTCAAGCTCTGTACGGATTGGGCAGAAAACTAATAACCAATCTGTCGGATTACCTGATTCGTTATCGCCTTCAAATCCAGAATGAGGCGGAACGAGTGTTCCAGTATCTGAACTTTGTGTCATACGGTTAAGTAATTCCGAATGACGCCGGTTGGCATCTTTATCGCCTTGAATGCCTATACTATGAAAATTTATTTGATATGCAAGTGTAAGGGTACCTGAATCAAACATCCAAATAGCACCGCCGACTGCTCGCATCGCTGAAACTACACGATTCAAAAATTCAGAATGATATTCGGCGGGGGGGATATCGAGTTTAGATAATTGTGATATTTCAAAAAGTGTGTTACGTATTTGTGTCTTTATTTGATCTATAGACGCCATCGAAGAAACCGCCGATGACGACGGTTGTTCGGAAGAATAATTTAAGTTTGCTGTACTCATTTTTTAATAAAGTATGATGATAATATTACATTGTAATTTGTTTGTAATATTTTAAAATTTCTTTGTTTTCAATATTCAGAATTATGAATTATGAATTTTAAATTAAAAATTTCACTGAATTATTAAAGATTATTTTAAGATTATTTTACTTTTCAATTTAATCTTTTGTAGCCTGCTGCGGTTGTGGTTGGTAAAATTATTTCCATACCGGGTTTTAGATCGCGGGCTGATTTGAGTTTGTCAGAGTTGAATTTAATGATTTCCCGCCATCGTGAAGTATCTTTTAGTTGATCTTGAGCAATTTTGAATACTGAATCTCCCTGTTTGACAATATATGACGTCCCAATTGATTGAGCCGGCGTTTGATTGACAACTTGTGTTGCAGGTTGAGTTACAGGTTGAGTTGCTGGATTGATATTAGGTTGTGCAGTTGAGATTAGTATTGATGATGTTGAATTATTGTTGTTTAAGGGAGTGTATCTGTTATTTCGTGTGAGTACATGGTTGTAATTTGTTTTTAAGTAATCGGCTGTTGGTATTTCGATTTGTGTACCTTCGGCAGGAATCCACGCCGCGCCGCGATTACGATTATGAACCGCCAACGCCCGATACAACAAACCCGTTCCGTAATAATTATCGCAAATAGACATATACGTATCGCCTGATTTAACCGTGTACAATTCTGCGTTTTCAGGCGACCGTGTTATTTCACGATCAAGTTGTTCACGATAAACAGATGCTGTCGTTCCCGACGGTAAAACGTTATCAGAATTGTGTATTTGAACAACCGCCGGTTTCAGGGGTAAAGGTGAACGGCGATAACTCGGATTACTTTCTGCAAGTTCAGCCGGCGCATTATCTTGTAGTGCTGTCAACTCTTCTGACATAACATGCTTCGGCGAATTATCTGACTTCGTTATGTTTGACGGGAGCAGTGGAAATAATTCATTGGTTTGTTTATCGTCTGTGTTTGATGGTACAGATGCAGGCATATTTTGTGTAACCGAATTTGTAATGGAGTTGGGCGGCGGATTATTTGTTTCATTAAATAATTTTGCCGGTGTACTTGGAATATTATTAGTTGACGTATCATTTGATTCGGTTGATTTATCGTTACGATTATTTATAGAGTTGTTATCGAATACCAATGTCGGCATAGTTGTAGTATTTGATGGAGAAGCGGCGGGCGAAGTTACGTTGTTTGCGGAACCGATAGTGTTACCGGAGCTAACAGAATTGCCTGTATTTGTAGAGTTCGGCGATATGATTGTATGTGTATTATTTTGCGCAACGGTAATTAATTTATCAGATTTTTCTGTCATTTGCGATTCGGTAGGAATGCGTAGAGTCGGCTCGGAATTAGATGTTTCCGTGAATGAAATATTAGTAACGGGTGCAATGGAATCGGCTGTTGGAATTGACGGATTCGTTTCATTTGGTACGACTGTATGTAAATTTCGCATTGAGTTAGCATTTAGTGTTTCTGGTAATTCGATATTATTTGTAGCGGGACTTGGCGGAACGGGGTCAGTAAATTTAGGTTGAATTTTTTCTTCGGGGATTATTGGCAGTGAGTTATCATTTTTTGTAACAGAAATTGGTTGTTCCAAGTTAGTCGAAGTATCTCCAGAGATAGCATTGGATTCGGATTGATTTGGATTCAATGTATGTTCTTGCGGCGGAACGCGAATAGCGGTATTCGTGTCGGTCAATATATTGGGTGTAGAATTGGCAACGTGTAAAGATTCCATTGGAGCAGATGTTACTTTATTCAATTCTGATTCATTGGCAGTAGGATTTTTGTCTAATACTGACGTTGTTGAATTTGCTGAATTTATATCTTGAATAGCAAGACCTGAATCAAACGGAGACGAGCGGGTAGAATTTGCCGGATTATTCGTTACAGAAATTGGACTATGATTTCCAACTGCAAGCGGAGCCATTTCAGTATTAGAATTATTTACGTTTTCGGTGAATTTTGTGTCAGATTTTTGATCAGGTTCATTTTTATTTTCAATTTTATTTGTTGTGTTATTTGTTTGAGTGATTTCATTCGTAACGGGTTGATTATTATTTTGTTTGGAATTTGTGTCAGTAATATTAGTATTATTTGTAGTATTATTTTTAGTATCATTGAGCAGAGCCGCAGAATCCGTGAGCGGATTCAAAGATGCAGAAGAGTTATTTTCAATTGCGGAATTATTTTTATTTTGTGTTGTAATATTGGTTGTTAAAGTTTCAGACGTTTCCGGTGTTTTCGACATTTCTGAATTTGTAGGCGGCAAACTTGGAAACGCTGAATTTATGTTTTGATCTGAAAACGGTGTCGGTGTTGGTGTCGGTGTCGGTGTTGGAGCAGACGGCGTTGAATCAGACGTAAAAATATTTATCGAATCAGTTGAAGGATTTGCGGGAGGATTAGTCATTGGAAAGTCTGAAGCGAAAATATCTGTAGGGAGCGGAGGTTCTGCCGATTTTTTATCTAATGGTTGCAAGTCATTGACTTTTTTAGAGTTTAATTCGGTTGTGTCTGTTTGTTCTTTGTGGTTAGTTGAAGGCTGCGGTATGTTTGATGATTCTTTAGCAATGGCGGAATTAGGCAGATCGATAGAAGGTAAGACTGGTTGAGTTATTTTATTGTTTGTGTAATTTTTGTTTTCGGGATTAGTAGTAGATTGTTTGGCGGGAGTTGCGTTATTGGACAATTTGTGAGTTGAGTCTGATGAATTAAATGTAGGTGAATTAGTAGAATTGGATGTAGAATTTTTTGTATCTGATGATTTGTCTGCGGTTGAATTTGTGTTGTTGTTACTATTATTAGTTATTTGATTTTCTGGATCGTTTATTACTGCAGTTTCAACTGGTTGCGGATAGAGTATTGATTTGATTCCAACATAACCAGCAACGAGAATCAACAAAGCCGCAGCGAGTACAGCGGATTTAATTAAAATATTTTGCCATAATGATCCTTCGTAAATATCGTTATCGTCACCGAATCGATCTGACGGCAGCGTTGTTGTCAAAGGAGATGAATAAGAAGAATCAGACATCGAGCTAGGTTCAGAATCGAATGTTGAATTTGACTGATTTTTTGTAACGATATTTGAATGTGAATCGGATTTATTTTTATGTTGTTTTTTGATTGAATCAATATTTTTATCGGTTTTAGGGTTATCGGTTGAATTTGTAGTTTCATTGTTTTCATTAGTTTCTTCGTCGAATTTGATGACAAGGTATGAAGAGATAAATTTGAAAAACTGTAACAAAAATTTCGTACCGGCAGACAATTTAGAAATTTTACCGAATACTGATTTACTACCGGCGTAAATATTCGATTTAATTTTTGTAACGATATTTATTAAATTTTGTGTCAAATTTCTATTCTGATTTAGTTCAATTGAGTTTTCTTGATTAGTATTATTTGTAATAGAAATATTATTTATTAGAGCGGTTAATCCTTCATTATTGGAGTCATTATCGTTGTCGATATAATCTGAATTATTATCGGAGTACGATTGTGATGAAGTTTTTCCGTGAGATATAATTTCGGCACGTGGAGGTAATGGTAACGGCTCTGCTGACATGGGTTTATTATCAGAATTGGTTACGGAAATTTCCGAAACAATCTCGGACTTAAAATGATTTTTAGCTGACATAATTCTTATAATTTTTTTAATTATTTTTAAGTTGTATGCACATCAAATTAATTTTTATTGACATTTTTTATTGTCATTTCTGGACAATTATTTTTGTGCGTTTGTTATTACGAAAAAGTTCACAAATATTACATTCAAATATTACATTGAATTGTTACATTGAATTGTTACATAAATTTATTCTGTGTTTTTATTTTGATGTTTTATTCTGAAATTAGGGCGGCGCATCTTAGTTTTGCGCTTCTTGATCTTGGATTTTGTTTTAGTTCATTTTGTGATGATATAATTGGTTTTTTGGTGATAATTTTCCATAGTAGATTATTTTTGAATGTATTTTTTACGATACGATCTTCGAGAGCGTGGAAGCTGATAACGATAATTTTTCCGTCTTTTTTTAATATTTTTGGGGCGGTATTTAGTATAGTTTTTAGTGATTCGAGTTCTTTATTTACGGCGATTCTCAAGGCTTGAAATGTTTTGGTTGCCGGGTCGATTATTATTGAACGTGAATTGTAGAATCTTGATTGATTTGGAATTTTTTTGGGTACGCAATTTCGGACGATTTCAGCGAGTTCGTTTGATGTTTCGATTTTTTTAATTTTTCGTTTAGTGACGATTTCACGTGCTATTCGGCGTGCGTATTTTTCGTCGCCGTATTGAAAAAAAATTAGTGCGAGGTCTTCTTCTTTAAGCCGATTTATGAGTACGTGAGCTGGTTCGCCTTCGGTCGTATCGAATCTCAAATCGAGTTGACCGTTTGAGTTAAAACTAAAACCGCGTTCATTATCGATTAGTTGATCGCTTGACAATCCCAAGTCGAGTAGGATTCCATTAACTTTTTCGATACCGAGCATTTTTAGTGCGTCTTGTGTGTAGGTATAATTTGCGTGGACGAGTCGAATTGATCCTTCGGGGTGAATGAGTGAGTTTGAATTTGGGTTTGAATTATTGTTACAAAAAATCTTTTTCAATCGTGATTCAGTATGGTTTATTGCGTTGTGATCGCTATCGATTCCGATGATTGTTCCTTTTGTTTGAATTTTTTTGTAGATAGCTTCAGTGTGACCTCCGCCGCCTAGTGTGCAATCAACATAAATTCCGCCTGTAACTGGATTGAGTAAATTGATTATTTCGTCAACCATTATTGGAATGTGAATAGTGTTATTTGAAAAAAAATCAAAATTCATTGTAACAATTTGTAGGGTTAAAACTAACTAATGTTAAATAGTTTGTGAATAAAATTTATTCTGTAAACTTATGGAACCGCATGTAAACTATACGTACATATATTATGAATTTTGTTGGGGTGAGGGTGTAATTGTATCTTTGAAAAATTCTGTTTTTTTTCAATAGTTAAACAAGCGGTTTGAAATAAAAAAATTCAAGAAAGAACTGTTTAAATCTTTAGAGCGAATAATAACAATTTCGCAATTTTAAGAAAAGACCAATTTTAAACTGATTTACACTTTAAAAATTAGTGTAACTGTTCACATCAATTTTTATTTTTTTTGAAATATATCAGCAGAATTTTTTTCAATTTTTTTGGATTGTGAATTTTACAACTAACCTTATTTACAACCTTATTTTTCTGAACAAAACAACCTTTGAAAAATTTTCACTGAAATATTACCCTTGTTTTTATATTAGGTTTTCTATTTCATTGCAGAGATCGTTTGCTCTTTTTTCGTCGGGTGCTTCGGCGAAAATTCTTATTATCGATTCAGTGTTGCTGCCCCTTAACAAAACCCATGCATCACCATGATCTATCCTCAAACCATCAAGTCTGTCACATGGTAAATTCTTAAACACATCTGCAACTTTATCAAGCAATTGAGGAACCTTCGATAACTCAATTTCTGCCTTTCGCTTGACCAACGAATATTGCGGTAATGAATCCGCTATCTCTGAAATTTTCTTATCACTCGCCGCCATCGCATCAAGTACTTGAACCATCCCAACAAAACTATCTCGAACCAATCCTACAGACGGATCAATCGGTCCGCCGTTACCCTCGCCGCCAAAAATTGCGTCTGTTTTAAGCATCAAATCAACCACATTGGCTTCGCCGACTGCACTGCGAAAAATCGGAACACCATATCGTTTCGCTATATCTTCATTGACTCGACTCGTTGCACAATTAATAACTATAGCTCCTTTCTTTCGTTTAAATAAATGTTTCGATCCGCCAGATGAATCAATATCTGTTCCTAATTTCAATTCATTATTTGCAACTCGTAAAATATGTTCCAGACTAATCGCCAGCGTCAATTCTTCGCCGATATAACGTCCTGTTTCATCGACAATTGCAACTCGATCTGCATCCGGGTCTTGACAAAATGCGACATCAAAATGTCCGCTTTTAGCTACGTCGCAAATTTGAGTCAGATTTTCACTCGTCGGTTCTGGTACATGTAAAAAATGTCCTGTCGGTTCTTCGCCGACTATTGTTACATTGCACTCTAACTCATCAAATAACCACGCTCCCAGCAATGCACCTACACCATGATTGGAATCAAGCAAGACACGAAATTTACGATCCGCTATCGCATTCAGATTTATCGTTTCAATAATTGCTTTTTGATGATCCGTAATTGTATTTTTACACACAAGACGCTTACCAATAGAATCAAAATTGACCCAATTTAATTTTTTCTCGTTATACCTCTTTAATACATTTTCCCCGATGTCTTTCGGAATAACTCTGCCTTCAGACGAAAATAATTTCATCCCGTTAAATTCACCCGGATTATGCGAAGCTGTAATTTGAATACCGCCTGCGGCAGAGAGCTGCCGTACTAAAATTCCTGTTGTCGGAGTTGCTGTTATACCAGCGTCAAAAGTGTTACGTCCTACCGCATTCAACGCCGCATGAATTACATCCGCAAGCATCGCTCCTGAAGCTCGGCTGTCACGCGTTATAACTATTCCGCCCGGCGGAAGTATTCCCGCAAACGCCGCCGCATAACGCATTGCAACTTCAGGAGTTAATGTCTCGCCAACTAAACCGCGCAAACCTGAAACACTTATTATTAAATCAGACATAATATTTTTCGTTACAAAAATTAAAAAATAAAAAATTGTAATATATCAGCGGAATTTCTCAAAGGTTTTAAGTTAGTTTTAAAATTCATAATCCAAAAAAAATTGCAAAACAAAAAATCAACTGATATATTACAAAAAATTAAACTTTATTCTCTAAATTTTATTCTCGATGAAATTTGTTATTTCGGCAGTTGACAAAAAACTAATTATCAGAAGAGTCTAATGGTTCGATGTTATTTAGTTCTTGATAATGTGTTATTGTTTTTTCAGTGTCGAGTAGGAATGCAAAGGCAAGACAAAATATTATTGCAAGTAATGACATAAACCATAAAAGTCCCATTGTCAAAATTATCCAGCCGAGTATTTTCGTTGTAATAATGTCACCTGTACTCCAAAATAAACATAGAAATACAAATACAAAAAATATACCGCACGGAACCAATACCGCCGGAAAAAGAGAATAACTTATAACACGCCGAAAATTCTCCGCTGATATAAAATTTTTGTTTATTCTCATTTGATTTGTATTTTCAAAAATTTGTAATTTTTATGGAATTTGAATTAAAGATTCAATGATTCAAAATGTTTCAAAATTAAAATAACCAGAAACACAAGAAATACTGATAACACATGAATCGATAACTTGTTACAAACACTGTTTATTTTATATTTATTAACCCGGCGGCCAACTCATAAACCGGCCTCCGAGTAAATGAAAATGTAAATGATAAACAGTCTGACCGCCGTTGTTACCGCAATTTGTAACAAGTCTGTATCCGTCAGACAATTTGAATTTCTCAACAAGATGCGGCAACACTACCGTATAAATATGTCCGAGTAATGCTGTATCGTCATCTTTAAGATGATTTGTAGATTCAATTTCTTTTTTGGGTATGATCAAAATATGTACCGGTGCTTGCGGATTAACATCCTTAAACGCTAGACTAATTTCGTCCTCATACACGATGTCTGATGGAATTTCTCGATCTATAATTTTTTTGAAAATAGTTTTTTCTGACATGATTTTTAATCGGTTTAAAAAATTCTAAAGTTAAGTTTTTAAAGTTAAATTTTAGTTTTTCGAGATAAAAAAATAATCTTCAAAAAATAAACATTTATAAGTATCGTACAATGAATTTCGGCGATACAAAGTTGTATTAAGTAAAATCTGCTTTCCAATATTTAAGCAAGCAACTCGAACCGAAAATTAAAAAAATTAAAAAAAATTAAAATGAGAACAGTTTAAAAAATTAACAAATATCTTTTGTTCTTTTTGTTATAATTAGTTTGTCTTGTATTCTTAAAAAAATTTATAAACTGTTTTCATTTTTTAATTCTGTAACTCTCGCAGACTTATTATTTTATTGTTATTTGCAATAGCTGCTGTTGATTTGTTTTAGCAGTTTGATACAATTTTCACCTTACATAATTGATCGGCAAATTACATGTTCAACTTATAATTGATTTATTGTAACGAAAATTAAAACGTAAACATTGAGCCGTAATCGGCTCAAGGAGGTAACATTTTACATGAAAAATATAGTAATTCAACTTACCCTAATTTTATTTTCTGCTTGTTTCATATTATTCGATTTTACACAAATAGTTTTTTCTGAAACAAGAGTTCTAAACGAACAATATTTGATAGAACTTCGTGATGTAATTATCAAACGTACTCAACCTGAAGTGTTTAGTAAACTCGGCGAAAAACCTATTCCGAAAAAAATTATTAACGATTCTGAGTTAGTTGTAAAAGCGTCAAATTTATTACTTGAACCCGACGTGTTGGAAAAAAATGATCCTGAACACAAAATTATTCCAGGTATATCTTGGATTCTGAAACGCAGGGTGTTGGCGTTGGTGTATCTCTCATACGACAGTGATAATGTTGAGAAATTTTTTCCGATTTTAGCAAATGAAATTTCTATACTCGACGAGCAAGAAGATTGTACGCAAATAACACGATTCGCTGAAGAACACACGTTGCGAATTGCATCGGCACTGATTATTCGTAACGATAAAAAAATTAAAATTGATCCTGAATCTCTTGCCGAATGGTATGTTGATTATTGTGAACGTTATCCAGGACGTAATTCGGAACAACTGATAATCCGGTTTCTTGATATGGTCAAGGAATTAAACGGCAATAGTACAAGCGACAAGATTATGTCTGCATGTGCTGATAAGTTTATGAAAATTCTAATGCACTCGACTGATCCGCAAATTGTCGAAAGGAGCAAAAAACTGGAAGCTGCGGCAAGATGGTATAACTTGCCCGGAAACAAAATGATATTAACAGGAACAGATATTAACGGTCACATTTTCGATATAGAAAATCTAAAAGGTAAAGTTGTTTTAGTAGAATTTTGGGGAACATGGTGCATAGCATGCGTAAAAGATTTTCCTACTTTGACAGGTTATTATGAAGATTTCAAAAATAGAGGATTCGAAATCGTAAGCGTAAATACAGGCGTAAAAAACGACACTGAAACATTTGTTAAAAATTTCGTCCAAAAAACAAAATTTGCTGAAGACAAAACAATAACTTGGCAAATTGTACTCGACGGACTAAAACCAAATGCAAAAGATAGAATCACTACTTACTACGGAATTGAAACTTTACCGCAATCTGTTTTAATCGGAATGGACGGAAAAGTAATCACAATAAATCCGCCGAAAGATTCCTTGAAAGAACAAATCTTAAAAGCTTTGATGCCGCCGATAGACCCCGAAAAATTAACCCCCGAACAAAAAAAATTATGGGAACAAAAACAAAAACATGACGCCGAAGAATTAGAAGAAACAAAAAAATTCTCCGAAAGCATAAAACTACCCAACGAAAAAAATGATTGAACTCATAATTTTTAATATTGCCGATTGCAAAATTTCACGGAAAATTCAATTTTCTATTATCCATTTAATTCAATAATTCTAATTCTACTATGAGTATTATCAGAAAAATTTATGATACGCTTTGTGAACATTACGATGCTCAACCGGTATCGAAAAGCTGGTTGAATAATCCGATAGAAGTTATAGTCGGAGCTATACTTGTGCAAGGTTCAACATGGCGGGTTGTGTCTAAAATATTGAATTTATTGCGGGACCGTTCTTTGTTGACATTTCATGCAATTGCTGAAATAAATGAATCGGCATTATCTGATTTAATTAGTTCGGCAGGCTCCCGTATGAAAAAGGCAAAACGTCTGAAAGATATTGCTCAACTTTTTTTGAATAATGGTAACGGAAACATCAATACATTTTTCGCCCGCGATATAGATCAAGTACGCCGCGAGTTACTAAAAGTAAATGGGATAAGTCCGGGTACAGTTGACAATATTATTCTTTATGCCGGAAAGTTGCCGATTTACGTTGTTGACCCGTGTACAGCACGAATATTTTTACGGCACGAAATCGTTCCCGCCTCCGCAAGTGATGCGGATATTCAACAACTAATTCATTTCGAGTTGATCCCAGATGACGAACCATACGGCGCAAAATTGTTTAGTGAATTTCAAACGCTAATGGTAAAAATTGGACAAATGTTTTGTACAATTCCAATACCGGATTGTTCACGATGTCCGCTTGCAGTTTTGTTACCGATAACAGGTGCAAGAAACGTAAATATTCAAGGTGAAAGAACAATTCAAAGTGTTTCTGTAATACTTGCAAACAAGCTGAAATTAAAATCGAATCGACCAAAAATTCACGAGTTGACTTCAGTTCAATTGCAGCCTCTAATTTCTGTAACGAAAAAACAACAATCAGACATAAAGAAATCAAAATCTCAATCTCAACCACAATCTCAATCTCAACCCAAAATAATATCTAAAAACTCAAATGCAAATGTCTATACAAACGCAAACACAAGCTCAAGCTCAAGCACAAACAACGCAGCAGAGATAAAGTCAAACTCATATAAAACCGCTGCCGATATTTCGGATATTGATATTTCTCAAACAGCTCCAAAACTAGATCAAACAAATCAAAAACCTGACATAATGCTAAACTTAAACGATATGGAAAAACGTATCGTTGAACAAATCGGATGTGAACCCGTACAAATTGATTTACTCGTAGAATCAACCAAATTGCCGATTCATATCATTCGGGCAACAATTGCAATTCTGGAAATGAGAAAAATATTGCGCCAAGTTGAAGGAAACAGAGTCGAGAGAATCGGATAACGGTATTAGAAATTATATTCGGTTGTGTTTCAAATTAAGCAGGTTTGTAAATATATCAGTGGAATATTTATTTTTTCATAATATATACGTGAAATTTTTCAATAATAAGGTAATAAGGTTTTGTTGTTTTGGGGATTCATTACTAATAAGGTTGTTTTGTTCAGAAAAATAAAATTAAAAATAAGGTTAGTAGTAAAATTTATAACCACAAAAAATTGAAAAAAATCTGCTGCGGTATTATTTTTTTATCGGCGGCAGCCTTCTCGATATGCGAATACAAATAACAAAAGAATTGCTATGATAAGAAAAACTTGAAATTGTTTGTGATATTTCTTTTGTTGCTCGATCTGAAATTCACCTTTTGATAAATTTGCAATATTTTGTGAATAAATTTGACCGAGATCGAATAATTTAGTTCCAGCCGGAACGTAAGTACCATTTGTGATTTCAGCAATTTCCCGCAACGTTTTATCATCTACTTTTGACCATATTTCTTGACCATTATATTTTAGAAAAGTCAAATTACCTTTTTCGTCTCTTATTGGGATTCTGCCTCCGTCGATATTATCGCCTAGACCTACGGCAATAATTTTTACATTTTTTGCAGCTGCATCTTTTGCGGCTTCGATTGGCATCGATTCGTGGTCTTCACCGTCAGTGATAAGGACAATCGCCTGATCTCTTTCGGCGTCAGGCGGCATTGCGAGTAAAGCGCGTCGAATAGCGTCGCCGATAGCAGTACCTCCGCTTGGTGCCGATGCGGTAGATATTTCATTGAGAACTTCATTGTAGAATCCTCGATCTGTAGTCAACGGAACTTTGATAATTGGTTTTCCTGCGAATGCCAACAAACCAATACGATCACCAGTAACATTATCGAGCAAGTCGCGAATTGCAGATTTAGCACGTTCTAATCTGTTTGGGGTAATGTCTTCGGCTAACATTGATTTTGACGTATCAAGTAACACGAAAACGTCGCAGCCTTTACGGGACACGTCTTCGTAATATTCGCCAAACATCGGACATGCCGCCGCAATCACTATAAAAATTAGCGCAACAGAAAAACAAATACAGCTAATTACAAATTGTCCATTGTTAGAATCAGGCATCAAACGTTTGAACATCGTATCATCGACAAACCGCAAACAGGCACGTCGCCGCCGAGAATACGAATAATAAAACAAAACAGCAACAAACGGCAATAGCCAAAGAAACAATAAATAAAAATGTTGTTCAAACATATTATCTTTAGGAATAAAAAATCGTTTCAAGTTAAGTACAAATATTATAAACGCTATAAATAATATCTGCTATTTCTAAAAAAATTAATAAATCAACAAAGATACACAATTATCTAAAAATATGAAAAGTATATTATTAACCAAAACAGAATTTGTAACAAGCTGGATATATTTTTCACACTTTGTAATATATCAGTAGAATAATTTATTGTTATTGGTAACGCGGTCGTCTCGACCGCATTTTTAGGTGTTTTTTTTGACAGGATTACAGGATTGACAGGATTTTTAAATAATAAATTAAAAGAATCAAAACTTGAAACCATCAATTAGTTGTTAATGATTCGAACTTATAATCCGTGATAATTTCCGCATGCGAACTAACCACTAACCACTAACCACTAACCACTATCCTGTTTATCCTGTCAAAAAAAAATATTCCACTGATATATTACAAAGTCTGAAGAATATATTTTGTTGTTTATTTGTGTTCAAATCCGATTGGTTTTAAGGTGTTTGTTGTTCCGTCTGGGTTGACTATTATCATTTCATGATTATCAGTGAATTTACCTATTGGAAATAATTTTGTTCCGAAACGATTTAGGAGAGGTTGTGTTTCTATAATTTTTTTTGTTTCTTCTTGCGGTATTGCCAAAATCAACTCGAAATCTTCACCGTCTGCTAATGCGTGATTTATTGGCGGTCGTCCTGAAGTTTTTGAACAAATTATTGCATCTTGTGAAATTGGAATCAATTCAGAGTAGAGAGTTGCACCTAGTTTACTTTCGTTTGCAATTCGATGGAGATCGATTGCCAATCCGTCGCTAATATCGATTGCTGCATGTATCGAATAATTTTCATTTAGGTAAATTGCTTCAAAAATTCGCGGTTCGAATAGGAATTGGTGTTTTAAAATACTTCCTCCGAGTTCGCCGGTAGTAAATATTGTATCTCCAGATTTTGCGCCGGATCGTTTAAATACACCTTTTGGTAATATTGAACCGATAACGGTAATTGACACGACTAAACCATTATTCCAACAATTTGTATCTCCGCCGATAATTTTGACATTGTATTTTTCTAGTAGCGGTTTCATGCCGGAATATAATTTTTTTGCTAGTGATAAATTTTTATTTGAATTATTGTGCGGCAAAGAAATCGCAATGAGAGCGGCTTCGGGAACTGCGCCCATTGCAGCGATATCGCTTAAATTTACGGCAAGAGATTTTCGTCCGATTAATTCCGGGTCAGTTTCAGACAGTATAAAATCTATACCTTCGGTCAGCATATCGACAGTAAATATTTTCCCGTCGAATTCTACTGCATCGTCTCCCAGCAATTCCATTCCTGATTCTGTTCTCAACCATTTTATTAGTTCTAATTCCATTGTATTTAATAAAAACTGTACTTTCTAAAATTTAAACTTAATTTCTTGTAATATATCAGTGGAATTTTTGCTGTCATCGTTATATATAGTAATTTTTCCGGATTAATCAAACCAGCTCTGAAAGGGCGATTGGAATAATAGTGATTAGTGATTCGAACTTAAAGCCGGTTAAAAACTGAAACAAGTTGATATTTGTGTTTATTTATACGGCGAATTTTCAGCAGAGAGCTTTTCAATTTTGGTTTTACAAAATATTATTCTTCTCTGTTTTCTCGGCGGTTAATAAAAAAAATCTGAAATTTCGACGATGCAAGTTAGAACCGCCAGACTTGTGTTGTAACAGAAAAAGAATTTCCGTTTTGTTGGGATACTAATTCAACGAAAAATGCGATATGTCCGGTTGCCGGTTTTTTTACTGTAATAATGTCGTTTTCTACTGGTGTGTCTTTCCATTTTGCTGATTGGAAATTTTTTGAATCAGACACGGCAGTCCAAAGAATTTTTTTCGGTTCGGGAATTTCAGTTTCAATATCGATTTGATATTGTGAATCTTTTTCGGTCAAAGTCCAGTCGAATTTAGGCAAATCTCCGCCGGATGCAATTTGTTGAGTAAATACTGATGCCGAATCAATTAATTTGAGAAAACTTTTTCCTTTATCAAGTTCGTGTTTTTCATTAGGCAATGTCAAAAGATAATTGTATCCTTGCATATCGTTCCAGTAATAATCTGTTGCGTTAACGGGCCAATACGGATCATTAGAACCGTGAATAAGTAATTTGGGAACTGTAACACGGGAAAGATAAGTATAAGGATCGATCATGTTCAAAATTTGCATTTTAAATGGCGGAGGAATTTCATTTTTTTTGAAAAGACCTCGATCAGTGTAGTCATGGATTTGCGGACTGAAATCGCCCCATGTTTCAATATGTCCTTCGAATTGTTTTAGCAAGTTGAGATTATTGTACACGATAGGAATGAGAGCAGAAATTCGCGGGTCTTTTGAAGCTCCTGCTAACCATGTTGTCCAACCTCGTTTTGATGCTCCGCCGACTATAAAGTGTTCAATATCGTACTTAAATTCTTGTTTGATGAATTGTTGAGCGGTATCCATTGCACGGATTACACTTTTTGTCATTGGCAGCAGCAGAACCCAAGTCGGGTCTTTTGTTTCGAGAGTTTTTAGCAATGTTTCTCCAATCAATGCGTCTTCACGAAAACCGGTACCTTTATTGTTGGGATCGAGTGGTTGGTTCGGAACCTGAAACAAAATAACAACAGGCATGGATGTTTTAGCAGCGAGCAGTTGTGCCATTATGATATCTATTTTATCGGGTTCTTTACCGGTTGTTCCTCCGCCGATATAAAGCAATGCGAAATCTGTGAAAGTAATGTTTTCAGGTAGAATTACAAGAACATGATGTTTCCATGAAATACCATGCCATGTTTGCGAGGTCATTTCGAGCATTGTTGATTTTTTAGTGATTTTTTTAACTATTTTCCATTGGTAGGAATTATCTTTTTGTTGCAAATATTTATCAAATTCTGTTGAAGGCGGCAAAGTCTGTGCCGGTACAAAATTAGAGAACAGCGTTAAAACGCCGAATATTCCGCAAAATATAGTAACTGATAAAATCGTTTTTGATCTTAATGAGTTACTGCGTAAATTTTTCAACATAAACATAAAAATCTCCTTTGTGTAAAGAAATTAAAAAACTAGTCATTAGTAATTACTAGTCATTAGTAATTGTTTAATCTAGTATAGTAATAGTATTGAATCTGAAAGTACTATGATATATTTTCGCTATAACGCAATAGCAAAGTTTATGAAACTTTTTTTGACATCGAGGATTTACGAGGATTTATTAGTAGGAAAAAATTTATTCTTTCTTTCTTTCAAAAAAACTTTTTTTCGTTTTGTAAAAAGCGGCACATAATGGAAAATTTGTTTTTATGAAAGTGCGTTAATATTATTCTGGATTTTTTTAGAATACGAGTCAACGAAGTAACAAACTAAACGAAAAAAAATCTAACAAAAATTTTTTTGTTTAGTTTGGTTCGTATCCTAAAAAAATCTAGTTGAGATATTACGATTTCCTGCGATTGTTTCTGTTAGTGTTGAGCTGATTTAACGTACCTCAAGATACGTCAATACGCTGAATACTCCAATAGTTATCGAACCAATAATGAATCCGATATTAACCAGAATACCTCCGTCCCGTGTAAACGGTATTCCGATAATTAAATTCAAAAGAAAAAGCAGGAATACTATACTCGATATAGCAAGCGAAATTATACAAAGAACCTTCGGCATACCTTTGATGTTTGGGCTAAAATTAAACGATTAAAAGTTATGTTATTAATTCAATACGTATAAAAAACGTCATGTCAATTTGTTTATAATTGATGACAAAAATTTTCAACGCTTAAATAATTCGATAACTCACTAACTAAACAATAACAGACAATCACTTCAATTGTGATACACGTTAATTGTGATACACATCAATTGTGATATTGTCTCCTAACAATTATTTAAACATTCCGTAATTTAAATTTCGGTTCGAGCTGTTTGATTACCTGTCTAATTGGAAAGCAGGCTTTTACACTTTTGAATCGCCGAAAATTATAATACGATATGTATAATTTTTATTTTTCGTTGGCAGCTGCTTTTTTTGTTGTGTTTGAATTGCTGCGGTTAAATTGTATATCCGGAGCGTTTCCAAGTTGAGTTAAAACTTGCAGCAGCGTATTTATCTGTACAAATTTCATTCCGAATCTGTCAACGAATTCATTGAGGCAATATTCGCTTTCCAGCATCGATTCAAAATTAGAATCAATCTGTTCAGTAATTGTTGACAATAAATCGGTCTGTACGCGTTCTAATTTTGTTGCTGCTTTACGGCAAAATTCAGATAATTCAGGATTTGATCGTTTCCACAAAGCCAATTCTAATGCTTTACGCCGTTGATTTCGACTTGTTTGTGTGATCAATTCTTCTAAAAGTTCGTTTTGTCTGTCTTGAGTAGCGAGTATTTCCCGCATTAAAATACATAATTCAGAAAGCGATTCATGTATTTGACCTGCTTTCCGAAATGATTGCGAATCTTGTTGTGTATTCGTATGTACTATATCAATTTGAGATACGAAATGCGGCTCGTTAAAAGAATTAGGCATTTGTTAAAAAATTATTAAAGGGGTGAAAGGAATCGTAAAAAAATAAGGATCGTTTTGATAATACCGTTTTGTGAGTGTGTATTTAATTTCGTGAATATGTTTAGGTCTTTTATGTATTATTTTTTGTAATTATTCGGTAATAAATTATTCAGTAATTGTTCTTTCAAGGCTGATAATGAATAATAACGAATAAATACGTTTATTGGTGTGATTGGTTGAATTGTTTTTATTTTTATATTTGAAAAAAAAGAATTTTACTATCAATTTGTTTGATTTTAATCAACTCAAAATTTAACTTAGTACGTCTGTGATGTTGTTTTCTGTTATTGATTATTTGATTCTTTGCGGCGTTTACTGAACTGTTATAAAAATTTTCTTGACAATAAAATTTCTGTGCGGATAGTAAACCATCTTTTGACAAAAAAGTCGAGTCCCCCCTCGCAAGATATTACGAAAAAAATTTTTTTGTGAGCTGTTATTCCAAAACATTGTTATAAATTACCCAGTAATAAAAATCAAAAAATTCTATTTGATATACTTGATCATACTTTGAAAATACATCATGAAAGTTGAAACGATTTGTAATTTAATTGTTTGTAATATATCAATGAAATAATTTATCTTCGAGTCAAAAAATTGTCAACGAATTTGTTCTGTAGGTGCAATTGTCTTACGTATGATTTTCCCTTTCAGGGCGAGTTTAATTTAAAACTAAAATTAAAACTAAAACTAAAACTGAAATTCAAAGTGTGAAAAGTATATTATTGTGACGGCGGTTGTTTATTATTTGATATTTTCTGTAAAATTGTTTTCAAGGTTATTTGGATCATTTGTTTTTCTAGCGGATTTCTACCTAAAGTATTAGCGGTATCGATGAGTTGTTTTTCTATATTTTCGCGATTGTTGTTGATTTCTTGCGTAATTTTTTCTAAATCATTTTGTAGAAAATTTGTCATCATGTTTATGATGTAGTTATTTTGTGTATCGATTTCGTGATGGATTTTGTTTTTTATTATTTCCCATTCTTGTAGTAAGATTATTTCTAATTGTTTTGCGATATTGTCGGTGAAATTACTTTTGAAAGAGTAAACCGGATTCGACGGATCACCGTTGACATGAATTTCTGCTGTAAAGTTATGAATAGAATTTAGAATTTTTAGTATTTCTTTTTCGTATTTTAGCGGCGGTTGATTTGTTGGTCTGATTAAAGTGAAATTGACATTATTTTGTATGAGACGCAGGTATCCATTGATATTTGTTTTATTGATATTTATTTCAACGTCGAGTGCGGAGTTACCGGGTGATATTTTAATTGCGAAATTATTTTGGTTTCCGACTATTCGTTCTGGTAATTTATATATTGGGCAGCGGATTATTAATTGATCTTCTGTTTCGGTTCCGGTGCGATTGATATTTAATGTAACGTAAATGTTTGGCAGGATATTAGGGTCGAGTATTGCTGGAATTTGTGTTGATGCAACTTCGTGTAAGCCGGGTTGAGTTGGTGTTGGTGCTATTCCGCTTCCGGAAAAGCATATTTTGATTTGTAGAGGAGCAATTGCAAGACGCATCGGAGCAGCGATATTGGAAGCCTCGCAATTAAAGTAAACGGGCAATGACGCAAGATTAATTGCGCCGGTCATTTTCAATTTATCGATAAAAATATCGGGGCGGGTTTCAAGGTTAGCAAAGTGAATTTTTTCGCCTTTGAATTTATCGGACGATTTAAAACCGAATTGTTGATAAAATTGTAATGAATTACATTCTATTGCGATTGATTCGGTTATTAAATCGATCCATTTTGGCCAAGTTAGAAGTTTGTGCCATTTTTTATAGATTTCGTCTCCGATTAAGATTTCGAAAATGCCTGTTGAGTTGGTTGGGGTGTAGAGTGTGAGTTGTGATAATTTTTTTTTATCGTTTGATATTGCTTCGGAGAATTGTTTGTAATCGGATTGAAGTGTTTTTTTAAGGTTATTTAAGTCGGAGTAGAGTGTTTCTATTATGACGTATGTATTATTTATATCTGTTTCTAATTCTTTCAAGCTGGAGATTGTGTTTTTATCTTTTTGAATTTTTGTTATTTTATTTGACAAATTTTGAAATGCCGTATGGATAAGTTGGAGTTGAGTGTTATAGGCAGTTAAAGATTTGTTTTGCCATCGTGATTTCAAGTTCTTGGCGAGATTAAATGTTTCGAGTTGATATAAATTTTCAGAGATAATTTTTTCGGGCGAGCCTTCGAGCAGGTCGATTAAGCCGAGTTGTTTAGCTCTGTTCATAAATTTTATCAGGTCTTTATTGTTATTGATAATTTTTTCGTAAATTGGTGCAGGGATAATTGACTCGGCATTAGATTTTTTTAATGTTATTTGAGCACCGTCGATATTGATTTCGGGCAGATGAATATATCTTTGGCTGAGATCTTTAGGGTTTCCGTTGATAGAAATTTTATCAATTTGTAGTAAAGTATTTTGGGGAGAGTTTGAGTTAGTATCGTGCAAGTTGAATTTTTCTATAATGAATTTGCTGCCGTATAAGTTAGACTGTACTGAATCAATTGAGATTTTACATCCCGTTTGTTGTTTGAGTATCGATTGTAATTGTAGGCGGATTATTGTATCTCGCAGCCAGAAGGCGATAAAAAACAAAAGCAGTATAATTAACAATCGTTTAATAAATATTGACCAACGATTAAACATAATTTTTTAGTTATTCAGTAGTATTTTTATAAAAAAACTTGGTAATTTATCTGGTGATTTAATTGACTTAAATCTTGAGTGAATTTCTAAAAACATAAAAACATAAAAACATAATGTAAAAATTTATTGTTAGGAGGAACGCGGTCGTCTCGACTGCATATTTAGGCGTTTTGTGTCAAAAAAATTGCGGACAAAAAAAATTGCGGGCGGGACGTTTGCGTTCCTTTTATTTATTAGTTTTTAGAAGTTATCTTGAATTTTAAAAATCTTAGATTCTGTGTTTAACTATATTCTTCTATTCTTCATGTTTTTAAAAATTCATTTTTTGTTACGAAAAATAAAAGTGAAATTTAGTGTATGAAAGGTAAATTATTTTTTTCGGGGGAAATTTTTTTTATTTTTTATTTTATTTTTTTCTGATTCGGGGACATCTTGACCGGGTTTCCATGAATCTTGGTTTGGGATATATGGTGATTCGTTGTTAAATAAAAAGGGTGATTTAGGTAAAAAATCTGGAATATTATTGATTAGTTCTTCTGATTGTTGTAGTTGTTGATTATTTAGGAGAGCTTTTAGCCGGTATCCATTTTTTTTACCGATTGCGGCCAGTTCTTTGAGTAGAGTTTCTTGTTCTTTTTTTTCGGCTTCTCTTTCTTCTTTTGTTATTTTATTTTTTCTTTCGAATCTTTGTTGTATTCTTTTTTCGTTTAATTTTATTAATTCTTCTATTTTTTCGTTTCGTTCAGATTTTGTTTGTTCGATTATTATTTCAGCTTTTTCGCGTTGTTCTCCTGTTAGATTTAGCACATCGAGAGTATCTTTCGAGATCAGCGGCGAGTTGAGACCTCCTGTTGTTTGGAAGACTAATTGTTTCATTTTTGTTTGTTGTTCGGGGGTGATGACTGAATTAATTTTATCGATATGATTTTGAAAATATGTTTCGAGATCGTTTTGGATTATTTTTTTATCGTCTTCGGTTGCGTTATTGAATCGTTTGAACAGTTCGGGAATTTTTGTGAATGCTTGTGATTGTGTAGTTGTTCGGATTGTTTCGATTTCTTTTGATTGTGTTTCGGTTATACCGATTGCGTTACGTATTTCTTCTCGTCCGATTAACATTACGGTGCCGATTATACCTTTATCGAGTGAATTATTGATTGAGCGGCCGACTGTAGTTATCATTCCGGGAGGGACTGTCATGTTACCGAATGAGGGGTTTCGGGGACGCTGAGGTTCGGCGGTATTGGCGGGGGAGGGCGGATTTTGTGCAAATGATATATTTGTGATTATTCCGAGTAGAATTGAAATACTCAACAGAAATAATTTGTAGCGTAACATTTCATTTTTCCTTATTTTTAATTGGTTGACATTAAATTTAATTTGATCTGTATTTTGGTATAGATCATTGACAATTGATTTGATTCTTTTGGAACGTTTTGAATTGTTTTCATTTGAATTTTGGTTCGAGTTTTTTTCTGTTTTAATATTGGAAAGCAAGTTTTTACGCACTGAAATTCATCTTATGATATGTATAATGAATAGTTCTTATTTAGTTGAAAATCATATTATGATGCGTATAGAATTTGCACATTAAAACAGAAAAGTTGCGGAATTATATAGATTTCGATCATAGCTGTCAATAAATATTTTGTAGAAATGAATATTTTTAATTATTCTATAAAATATTTTTGCAACATATTTGTGGAACAACATATTTATAGAACGGCATATTTATAGAATTTGTAATTTATCAACAAATGAAATTTCTATTTTTTACCCTGAAGGGGCATCTCCAATATAGCCGTGCGTGATGTACTCATCACACACGGAATCAATTGTTAAATCTATAATTTAAAAAATCCTGTTTATCCTGTAATCTTGTAATCCTATCAAAAAAAACGAAAACCAAAAATTTGTAATTTATCAAATGAAATTTCTATTTTTTACCCCGAAGGGGTATCTCCAATATAGCCGTGCGTGATGTACTCATCACACACGGAATCAATTGATGCAATAAATTATTTCACTGAAATATTACATTTAAATCTATAATTTAAAAAATCCTGTTTATCCTGTAATCTTGTAATCCTGTCAAAAAAAATATCAAAAAAAACGAAAACCAAAAATTTGTAATTTATCAAATGAAATTTTTATTTCTTACCCCGAAGGGGTATCTCCAATATAGCCGTGCGTGATGTACTCATCACACACGGAATCAATTGATACAATAAATTATTTCACTGAAATATTACATTTAAATCTATAATTTAAAAAATCTTGTTTATCCTGTAATCTTGTAATCCTGTCAAAAAAAATATCAAAAAAAACGAAAAACGAAAATTTTCGATCTAAAATTATTTTTCTGATTTCAAAATATACGTAATTTACGGACAAAAAAATGACATACAGAAAAAAATTTGTTTTAAGTTTTATTTTATCCGATTTCGATAATTGTGAGGTTATGGAAATTATTTAGGTAAAGTCGTGTATTGCGGGGCGATGTTGTATGTAGTTTATATTTTATTTTTTGGATATTGTTTTGAAGATGTTTACAATTAACCAAATTAATCGTTTTATTTTGTCGGGGTATTCTAGTGAGTATCGTGCGCTAGACATATTGCCGTTGGATTTAGCGTGTTTATCGGATTCGGGTGATATAAATTATTCGAATTGTGTAATATCTCTTGATGATTGTCGTCATTGGCAGATAAAGACGCGGGTTGGGATATTTTGTTTGAGGCGGTGGGGGGCGGGTTTTCCTGATATAAGCCGGTTGCAGTTTATACAAGCGACGCTTTGGCATGCCGAGTGTGAGGGAATAGATTTTATACCGTTACCGATTGAGACGAAGGAGCATCGTGGTTTTATAATTTTTGATGGTTCGTATTGGGAGCTTTTACCGTGGATAAATGGTGTTGAGGAGCCGCCGCCGATTAGGACGATAGGATTGGATGATGACGAGGTTACGGCGGGGATAAAAATAAAGTGTGAGTGTGAGTGTGAGTGTGATGAAGTTACGGCGATTCAACCGTTTAGGATTGTGGCAGCGATGACTTCGTTGGCGCAATTTCATGAGGCAGTATCGACTTTTCCGATTCCGGATTTACCGAATGGTTATTCGAATTGTGTGAATAGGATGCTTACAAGGTGGCAAAGTTGGGCAAATGGCGGGTTTAATGAGCTTTATAATGGTATTCGTGAAAGATGGAATGGGGAATTAGGTGATGTAGTAATAAAATTTGCGGAAACGGGGTTAAGGTTTCAGAATAATGCGGTAACTTATTCGGGGCAAATTTTGGCAGCGTTATGGAGAGCATCGAGATTTATTGTAAGGATTCAGCCGATTATTGGAAATTGTTGTTTGAGACATTTAAGATTTGACAACAGTGGTGTATGCGGCATGATTGATTTCAAAAAAATTGCAATTGATTCGATTATTATTGACACTGCTGCGTTATTAGGTTCGATGGCTAATCCTGAAACGGAGGGATGGAAGTTAGGATTGAGAGCGTATCAGAGAATTAGAAAATTAGATGATTATGAAATTTTCATGTTGAAATTTCTTTATCATTCGATAATTTTATTAGAGGGACTAGAGTATTTATCTGATTATTTCTTATTACACAAATCGATGAACGAGTATCAAATTGACAAAATTACGAATCGTCTTGAGTATTGGAATATAAGAATGGACACCGAAAATTACAATAGAAATTCAGCGTAAAGCAGAGCATATCTAAAAGGGGATTAAAAGACTTTTGTAATATTTTACTGGAATATTTTATTACAATATTTTTTTTGTAACGAATTTATGTAATTTTGATTTTTAATTATTTCTGATTAGAGATAAACTTCTTTCGTATTATCAAGTCCCGCTAGGGACTATTCACCAAAAAACTTTATTAACCGTATGCTTTAGCTTACGGATCATTCGCCTATAACTTATCAAGTCCCGCTAGGGACTATTCACCAAAAAACTTTATTAACCGTATGCTTTAGCTTACGGATCACACGTCTATAACTTATCAAGTCCCGCAGGGACTATTCACCAAAAAACTTTATTAACCGTATGCTTTAGCTTACGGATCACACGTCTATAACTTATCAAGTCCCGCAGGGACGACACTTTATTAACCGTATGCTTTAGCTTACGGATCACACGCCTATAACTTATCAAGTCCCGCAGGGACGACACTTTATTAACCGTATGCTTTAGCTTACGGATCA
>JAITKS010000221.1 GCA_031278315.1 Planctomycetaceae bacterium
CTCTTGAACGGCAAGAGACGGAAGAGGAATTGTGATATTTGATAAATTTGATCTGCTTATTCTATTTCGGCTTGCACCTGTTATGAATTGTTCAATAGCCGAAAAATATTTATCGGACATTGAATAAAATACAAAAAAATCAGCATTTATTTTTTCTTTTTTGAATCTAATAATTGTACAATCAACCGCCGTAATACATCTTGTTCCTATATGTGGAACTAAACAAGCACGACCAACAGGATCAGGAAGTCTTGAAATGAGAACGTCCCCTTCGAGAACTTCTGTACAATTTAATCTTTTGAATGTATCATCGGAAACAAAACGTGCTTTATTCTTTTTGTCTAAATATTGGCCTATGCCGATATTACCAGTTTGTATTAATCTGATACCGCTCAGAGATTGATCTTTACTTTCAATCCAATCACCATCTATGAATACATCGCATATATCACCTAATTTTACCATTTCCCATTTTTCGTCAACTTTAATTTTTGGTTTCCAAGTTTCAATTACTTGACGTGCGCCGTCTATTATTTTTTGATACGTTTCAATCTCTGCAACAATACGCTCTTGAACGTCAAGAGGAGGAAGAGGAATTGTAATCATTTTTAAATCTGATATTTTAATGCTTGCTTGATTAACCGCCTTTTGTGCAAATATTTTGGCTTTTGATATAAATTGCGGAGATTTAAAAATCTTTGCCGCATAAAATGGATTGATTAAGTCAATAGTAGGTCTGAAACGAATTAAATTATTGCCATGAACTATTTTTTCATTAATATTTGTAAACAAGGCAGATTTTGCCAAGTGTTCAATACTATTGATGTGGCTGAGTAATATATCACCTTCCTTTAAGAATTCATTATATTCAATATCATCATTGGTCCACTTTGTTTTTTTTAAATCAATAATACCACTTGAAATTGTCTTAATACGAGACACACGATATTTACCAACTTCATCAAATTGTTCGACATCTTTTCCATTTTTTATTTCAAAAAATATATTTTCTAATTTTACCATTTCCCATTTTTGATTTTTACGTTTTTCGATAATTCTGTATCTTTCGGCAGACAAGTTGTAATCACTGTTTTCGGCGATTTGTTTTTTATTAGCAACGATAACACGATTATTTTTTGAAATATTTTTATCAGCCTTCCAATCATTGATAATTTTTAACGCTTCGGGTAAATCGTTTGCAGAGATTGGTCGTCTTTGTGCGCCGAGATCAAAACCGTCATTGTCAATTCGCACAAACAAAATATTTTTTTTCTGTTTTGCGATTTGCCGATCTAAAAACAAAATAGAAGTTTTCATTCCGCTGTAAGGTTGAAATACACCACTGGGTAACGAAACAACCGCATACAAATAATTTTCGTTCACCAACGATTTTCGTAATTCTTTGTAAGCATTTCCCGATTGGAAAATAATACCTTCCGGCACAATAATTCCCGCACGACCGTTAAATGTTAAATGTTCGGCGATATAATCCACAAACAAAACTTCACTACGGTTCGCTTGTACCGAAAATTTATTATGCGGTTGTATTCCGCCTTTCGGAGACATAAATGGAGGATTCGCCAAAATAACATTAAAATTTTCGTCCCAACGTTTTTCACTTGTAAGCGTATCATATTCGTAAATTTTCGGTTCTGAAAAGCCGTGTAAATATAAATTCACAAGAGCTAACTTCACCATATCCGGCGAAATATCATAACCTGTTATGTTGTCCATCAGCTTATTTTTTTCAATCATTGTTATTTTTTTTCTATTCGATTGTTCCGCAATATGCTTATAGGCAGAAATTAAAAATCCTGCCGTTCCGCAAGCCGGATCAAGAATTCTTTCGTTCTTTTTCGGATCAATAACTTCGACGATGAAATCAATAATATGACGCGGTGTTCGGAATTGTCCTGCATCTCCCTGACTTCCCATAATCGACAGTAAATATTCAAACGCATTGCCAAGATTTTCACTGTTATCGTATGTAAAATTGTTGATCTCTTTTAAGAACAAAGAGAGAGTTCGCGAGTCTTTGTACGGCAAAAACGCATCCCGAAAAATGTCCCGAAACAATTGCGGAATGTACGGATTTTTAGGCATATTTGAAATTGCCTGAATATAAAGATCAAGCTGTTCACTTCCAGAAAGTCGCGGATTCAATAATTTCGTCCAAGAGTATTGTGAAAATTTTCCGGTAAAAAACCGAGTTTTTCCGCCAAATTCTTGCGCTGCGTTATCCATATCATCCATAAATTTATAGATAAGAGCAATTGTAATTTGATCTACCTGCGCTTTGGGATCGGGAACTTTACCAACAAGAATTTGACGGGCTGAATATATTTTTTGTTTTGTATTTTGATCTAGCATAATAATTTTTAAATCAAATATTGGTTAAGGGCAATATAATCTTTAATATATTCTGGAAGAATATCACGCCAGCCGTTGAGTGCTCTGAAATCTGACATGGTGAATCCAGCATAAAAATTAAGATCGACATAGTATTTGTTATTGATAATCGTGCGAAATTTCTCGTCTGTTACATACGCACTAATGTAGTCTTTGATGTACGGAATATATTTACTTTCGGGTTTATAAATGGCGATAAATTTTTCGCATTCTTCTTCAAGTTTTTCTTCTTTTGTTTTGAATGCGTCAATTAAACCAAAAACACGTTCTAGAACTTCCTGCCATGTTATGCGCCGATCTAAATTTTCACTTTGACGTATTTTTTCAAGATTGAGAAATAGTTCGGGTTGATTTTCATATTTTTCGCGCACTATTTGTACGGCTTTGTCCCATTGTTCGTTATCAATTGCATTTTTTATTTCATCGTCTTTTTGTAATTTTTCCTGTGCTTTTTCAAAGAATTTACGATCAACTTTCATTCACTCAATTCCGATTTGCATTTCAGTTATTGTTTTCACTTTATCTGGATCGGCAATTTCAATTTTATCGTATTCTATATTGTCGTCTATTTTAAACTCGTTACTGGAATTTTTCCCGATAGGTAATTTCAAAACTTCATCGTAATTGTATTTTTCTTCAAAATATTCACAATTCGCAAAGAAATCAAACAACTTGAAATGTTCTTTTTCTTTC
>JAITKS010000308.1 GCA_031278315.1 Planctomycetaceae bacterium
CTCTTTCAAATGAAAAATTGTTTCTGAGTAGGCGGTTTTATCTTTTTCGCTACGATTTAATACTGGTCTGTGAAATTGGTCAACGATTTTCATATTTGATTTTTCGGCGATTGTTGGATACATGTTGTATTTATCATTGGCAACAAGGAAAACATTGTAATCGTCTGAAAAATATTTTTTACAATTATTTAGAACGTCTGCAATTCCTTGAATATAATTCTGTTTTGCGTCGCGTCCTTGACCTTTGAACATTGGACCGATTTCGAATTTGTCATTGCGTTCAAAGCCGAATAAATCATAAGCGTAGGCGTGTTGTTCGTGATAATCAATCAATCCAACATAAGGCGGCGACGAAAAAATTCCTTGTATTTTTTGTTTCTTTATAAAATCACTAAAATGCGGATGCACAATTTTTAATTGTTCAAAAATATCAATATTCCGGCTGTCGCCCGTCAAACAAATATGAAAAGTATTTTTCCGTAACAGATCAAATTGACAAAGCCGATCAACTGTATCTTTGGCGTATGTTTTCCACCATTTCAAAATTGAAAACAACGGTTTACACATTTTACCATGTTTGCTGCAATAATAAGTTTCCGTTATTGGTTCTAACAAAGTTGCTAAATCGGCGTGAGTTGTTGCCCGACAACTTCGGATAGTTCGGCTTAAAATGATACTGATAATTTTTTTGGTATTGACCTCTTTGATTTTTTTCACTTCAGCAAACACACAATCAATTTCGCTGCGAATATGTTGCAGAAACCACTTATCAAGAAACGTTTCGTTTTTGTCTTGAATCAATTTAATATCATATTTTTTTACCAATTGTTTATAGATTGCAGCAAAGAGTTTTTCTTTTTCGTTGCCGTATTGTTCCTCGTTGATTTGTTTATTTCGCAACTGATATTTGTAATCAGGAACAGGAAAATAACGGTTGTTAAATTCGTACAATTCTTGTGTCAGTTCGGTTTCAAATTGAGCAATATTTGTGTTATTAATAAAAGCCGTCAGTATGTTGGTGATACGATAAATTTCACCTTGTAAATTAGCAATATCGTATCGCATCACTTTACAATTACCAATCAAACAATTAAATGCCGAAACATCAATTCCCAACGCATGTATTCCTAGTTCGCATGCTTGAACCATTGTTGTCCCGCTTCCTGAAAACGGATCAAGAACAATATCTCCTGTATTAAAATATGTTTTTTTCTTGAAATGATCGGTGTGAGCATCGAGAAAATATTCAACAAGTTGCGGAATAAATTTTCCTTTGTACGGGTGAAGACGATGGACGTGTTTTGTTGTTTCGGCTTCTTTGTATTGTTCAAACGATAACGCCCAATTTAAGTCATTTCCGATTTGTTCTTTGTAATTAATTTCTCTTGAACCGTTATAGGATTTGTAGTATTGTAACAAGTCATTTTGTGAAACCTTTGTTGAGCCGTTCTCATCGATTTTTTTAATTCGTCCGTATTGAATGAGATAGGAGATATTGGAACTTGTTACATTTTTTCCAATATGCCGAGTTGCCCATTCGCCGGCTTCTTTAATTGTAAATAATTTATCTGATGACATGATTTCAATTTCAGTTTTAATTTTAATTTTTTGTAACTTTCACGTTTCATTACTCAAAGCAATACATTTTATTTGCTGCGGGTGATTTCCAATTGTAATATATCAGAGGGACATCGCAAAGACTTCAATTTCTTTTTTCACCAATCTCTTTTTCAAATTTATAATCCAAAAAAGTTGAAAAACAGATATTCAACTTAAATATTACTATTTCGACATTATTTTTTGTTTTGAACCAGACCCGATAAAGACTCTAATAGAGATGTTACAGATTTTTTTACTCGAATATGTTTATCTCTAGCCGGAAATAATTAGAAATAAAGGCGGTAATATATCAATGGAATTTTTTTGTTTCTTACATTAGTCCTGAAACAATAACAGGGAAGGGCGATAATTAAATTACGGATAATATATCAGTGGACTAATTTATTTTTTTGCGGGACTGGTTATCTTTTTCGTTACAAAAAAAGAGATTGCTATGTAAAGACATAATGCCTTGTGTCTCTACGTTACGGCATAAGCTAACTATCAAGAAGTCCCGCAAGGACGACACTTAATTAGCTCCTTCCGTATGCTGGAGCATACAATTAATAAAATGTCGTCCCTGCGGGACTTCTTGATATTTAACTCTTTTTCGTGTATTTCGTGTTTAAAAATTACAAAAAATTGAAAAACAATTATTCCACTGATATATTACAAAATTACCAAAAATTTACTACAAAAATATTCCATTGAATATTTACCAAATTCATTTAACCGTATGAAATAATCGTATGAAACGATTATAGAAATCCTTTACGCTTTCGGGATTACGTTTACTCTGCGTCCTCCGCGATCAAATTGCACTGTTCCATCTACAATTGCAAAAAGCGTAAAATCATTGCCCGTGCCAACCCCCTTGCCGGCATAAAATTTTGAACCAACTTGACGAACTATTATGTTGCCCGCACGCACTACCTCGCCTGCATACTTTTTAACTCCTCGCCTTTGTCCATTTGAATCCCGCCCATTACGGCTTGAACCTTGACCCTTTTTATGTGCCATTATAATTTCTCCTCAATTTTTTTTATTTATAGTTTTAAATTACTAAATTACACCCACTCGAATTTTCAGGCCGAACCGCCTGTCTGTCAGAAAACAGACTCTTCAATAAATAGCCCTACGCCAAAATTCATAGTACAATACATATACTTTATCCAGATTTTTTGTAACAAAAATCAACTCTCGCCGCTCTACAATAATCTACACTAATTGCTTGCTTATTGCTTACTAATTGCTTACTTAACTCTCGCAATGTCCAGTCAACTTGTATATTTCAGTCAATTTGTATTATTCGTTACAAAATTTCTACTCGAACTCTTCAAACGTTATTCGCGTCTATTTTCAAAAGTTCACACTCACAAATTCATTAAGATTTCTTATCAAGATTTTTTTGTCCTTATCATCTCTTTAGTTGCTACAATTACCGCTACAGACTTAATGAAGAAACAAATTATATCCAAACTCGACCTAATAAATTCTTTAACCTCCCGAAACGAAAGGCGGAATATCCTATAGGAAAATCCACTCGTAGTCAACCCCCCCCGTTTGCCCCTTTTGGAATTGCTCGTTATCAATAGAATATCTGTCTCCCTTTCGCCACCAATTTGTCTTTAGAACTTTCCGCTCCATTTTTCGCCCCTTGCCGGGAGTAGAATTTTTTGGATCAATATCTTCCCATCTGTACGCATTAGTTAAACCACTTACATAAATCGAAAATTTATTTATTCGCGGATCAATGTCAACCCATAAAGCAACGCCCCAATAATCATCACCCGATTTTAATTGCTTGCTGCTAATACTTACCGTAGTCTCTGGAGTTGCTTTCATGCCTTCACGCTGCATAATTGCCGGAACCGCTAACGGAATAAATCTGTCAACATAAACTTGCTGCTCTGTATCAGTCTTGAAAATAGCTTTCCCCGTTGATTGGTCTATGTTAGAAATCGTATTCAACACCACACGATCAGACGCCAATATAAATTGCGGAATAAAACGAATTGCTTTATCTTGTCCTTTACGCGGTACATACGTTCCTTTTAAATTCTGTAATGCCATGTATGTGTCGCCTGTAATTTCGATGTTAAATTCAGAATTAGGAACACTGTCAATTTTCTTACGATCCTTGATATCTTCGACAAACGGTCTTTCTGCGTTATTATCAACATCTGTTCCAATCGTACCATACTTATTAATTGTATATTCTGTCGATTTAAGAGTATTACTCTGACCGCCCGCACTAACAATATTCCGCTCCTTGACTACAGACGAAAAATCTACAGGTCCAACGTTTTTGACATTGTACACAAGATACCAAACCGTTTTTTTGTCTAATGTTCCGTCTTTGTTGGGAATGTCAACAGTAATTACGCGTATCGGTTTAAAACTAAATTGAAGACACCACACGTCACGAGTAAAACGAATGTTTCTTGCCCAATAATCGCGGTGTAAAACCGGATCGCTTTTTACTATCTCTAGTAAATTAGCATCGCTTGTTACCGGCGGCAGATTTTCAAGAACGTTTATTACCTCTGTCAAATCGGCACGGCTAAATGTTGGGGCATAAGTCAAAGTATCTGTTGTCAATATATCTTTCGGATCGATTATCGTACTCGCATCTGGAATACCGCGCGGATAAAGCGACTTCAACGGATCTATCGCCGGATCAAACGTAAGATCAAGCAACGGCGCAACAACCGTCCAACTACCTTGTACCAAGTTCGGTTTAGCAGAAACTCTGGAAACAGTAGATTCTTCAATCTCCGAAAATACAAATTGTTGATTGAAATAAAAAAATAAACAATTTGTCAAAACAAGCAAACAACAAAATTTAAAATTTAAACGATTCATAAATCCTCCAAAACTTATAATCCGCAAAAAAAATACATCCGGCAAACTCCGCAAAAAATAAATACACTTATCATAATTATCGTACAAATTAAAACTTTAACTTGACCATTATTGTAATATCACATTTTAATTTTCAAAAAAAATATTCCGCTGATATATTACAAAAAATCATTTTATGACAGAATACGGTATATTCAATTGAATTTTAAAATTAGTACTATATACTTCTCGCACTTTAAATTTCGATTTTCGTTTTTTAAATGAGTACGGTATTTCAATGGAATTTTTGTTTTTCAACTTTTTTGAATTAAGAATTTTGAAAATCAACTTTATTTCAACCTAAAATTTTCTTAACAAAAAAACATCACCAAATACCAAAAAAATTAGCAGTAATGAATCACCCAAAAGCAAAATCTTATTACCTCGTTTGTTGAAAAAAGATTTGTTAGTGAGTTGATAAAGTTGATGAAAAATAAACATGAAACCTTTGAAAAATTCCACTGATATATTACAAACATATTACAAAAATTCCATAGCAATAATTATTACTAAATTACTTTAATACATTAATTATTTATGTCTCATATATTTATTAATCAGATTAGCGAAAATGACAAGATAAACGAAGTCTATCGCATTTATGAAAAACAGCTGCGTCCGAATAAGAATGGCAAATTGTATCTTCAGTTTAATTTAATGGATCGAACAGGTACATTGAATGCGCGGTATTGGAATATTACGGTTGAAGAATCGGAACAGGTTAATAACGGCGATTATGTCCGCGTTGAGGGAATATCTCAAAAGTTTCAGGGTGCGATTCAATTGATAATTCGGCGGATGGTTAAAGTAAATGAATCGGAGATTAATGTATCTGATTTCGTGCGTAATAGTCATGTTGATATTTCTATACGCCGCACGCGGTTACGAGAGTTGTTAAAAACTATAACCAATCCGGGCTTGCATAACTTGGCTGATTGCTTTTTGATCGACGATGATTTCATGGACAAATTTTGCAGCGCACCGGCAGGCGTAAAATTACATCATGCGTATAAAGGAGGATTGCTCGAACATACGACACAAATGATGGAATTAGCTGTACAAATTGCGTTACTCTATCCGCAGTTAAACAGAGATTTACTTCTGATGGGAGCGTTTCTACACGATATAGGTAAAATTACAGAATTAGTCTTTGACCACGATATGAGATACTCAGACACCGGACAAATGCTCGGACATCCATTAATTGGTGTAGAAATTTTAAAAGAAAAAATAAGAGAAACAGAAAAATTAAGCGGTGAAATATTTAATCCAAAAATTGAAATGCTATTGAAACATCTATTGATTTCGCATCACGGTGAGTATGAAAATCAAAGTGCGAAATTACCAATGACTCTAGAAGCACAAACATTACATTTTATAGACTCAATAGATTCAAAAATCGCTGAATACCAAAAGTACATAACAGAAGACCCAAATCAAGGAAGTACATGGACAAATTATATTCCAGCAATAGAACGAAAATTATACAAAGAATCGATTATTAGTGGTTAGTGGTTAGTCGTAATTTTTCACCGAAATATTACGATTATTCCGTAATGTAGAGACACAAGGCATTGTGTCTCTACAAACATTTTTGAGATATATTACAAAAATCTAAAATTGCAAAATCATCTTTCTCTGTGTTTTCGGCTGCAATAGTTTTTTTAGAAACCCCTATTGTAATTTATGAATTATTGTCTTATAATCCCGCCCCGCGTTTCTTATAGGTTTACGTATTGGCAATTTTTCGTATTTATTGTAATTTTTCGGTGACATAAAAACTATTCATTAAAAATCCTGATTTACAATTAGGTAAATAGGCAGATCGAACCGAAAATTAATGTAAGTGCAGTTTAAAATTTTTCAGAATTGACAAACTAAAATAATTGGAATTCTTTTTTCATTATTTTAAGATGAAAGAAAAATACCAGTATAAATAATTTTTGTAACGTTTATTAAATAATTCTTTTAAATCTGTACTTTCCTAAAATAATGAAAAATCTTTATTCAGAAGGTTTTTTCATGTAGTCGAATTTGACCGTAACTAATTTAATTTGTATTCTGCAAAAAGCGTTTTTGCGGAAGTTAAATTTTGTTGCGATTAAATAGTTGTTTATCGAACTGTAGATTTTTTCTTTTTAATTTTTGACTAAATCTACTTTATCGATAATTTTTGTAACTTTTATTCACTTTAACTTGAAAGGAAAAGAAAAATGAGAACGACAAATTTAATGCCAAGTTTGCCCAACACCGAAGTCAACATGAAAGTTGGCTTTAACACAAATGTTAAAATAGGTGTTAATTTAGGCAAGCAGGGGGGGGGGGGGGGGTCTGGTTAAGAGTTTCCATGATGATTATTGTCTTGATAATTCTCATAGGAACTCTTCCGGGTTTTCTCTTCGCCTATTTGGTTTCACGCTTGTGGAACTTTTGGTAGTAATAGCGATCATTGGTATTTTGATTGCGTTACTTTTACCAGCTGTCCAAGCGGCTCGTGCGGCTGCCAGCCGTATGAGCTGTTCCAATAAAATACGTCAGCTTGCTATTGCTTGTCATAATCATGCAGATGTATATGACAAGATGCTGCCGCCCGGTTGTTCGGCAAGATGGAGTAACAGCAATACAGGCGAATGGTCAGCATTTTGTTACATGCTGCCGTTTATGGAAAACACAGCTCTGCGTCAAGAAATTGATAAGTATTTGGCAGAAGCATACGCTGACGGTCAACTATGTGCTCAGACATCTGCTAGTAGCGTGACAGCGGTACATGTTTGGTTAACGGGTCTTGGTTGTCCTGCTGAGCCAAATTTTCGCCAATTATCTTCATCTGCTAGTCACAGACGTAACCATAACTATTGTGTAAGTGCTGGTGATTTTGTAGTAACAAGATCAGGAGGCAGCGGTGCTGGTGATTGGGATATTCCGCAAGGTACTATTCGCGGCGCTTTTAGACAATCTGTCAGAGGTATAGGATTACCAGACGGTTGCCGTAGTATCGATGACATAACAGACGGTTTGAGTAATACTGTAATGATAAGCGAGCGTATTACCGCTGGAAGTACAATGAATTATACCGTTGGTAATTCTGCGCGAACAGCGTGTTTTACAGGTAATGACGGAGATAATGCTGTAACAGGTGTTGCTGGAAACGGAGCTGGTTCAGCTAGAAAAAATCCTCGCAGATTTACAACAATATCAGATACTCCAGCAGCGCAGCTTAATCCTCAAACCTGTTTGAACCGGCTTACTCTTGGTGAATCAGGAACAGGCGGTACTTGTTGGCGTGTTACAGGTTATTATGCAATGGGAGCTTGGTATTGCGGTTATGGTACTTCATCTTGGTTTACTACTGTTCTTCCGCCAAACGGTCCTTCATGTATGAATCGGCTTAATGATCAATATCAGGGAATATTTCCGCCTTCAAGCTATCATCCCGGAGGAGTTAATGTGTCGCGTTGTGACGCTTCTGTAAGTTTTATAAGCGACAATATAAATTGCGGAAATTTATCAAGTCCTGCTGCTTATATGGAAGCGTCGCCTTATGGAATTTGGGGTGCGTTAGGATCAATTACAGGTGCTGAACCGAATACGAATCCATAACTCTGTATTTCCATAACGTTGTATTAACCTGTTTATAATCATTCAATGTGATTGATTTGTTAATCTGTTGATAACTCAAAAAAGTTATCAACAGATTACAGGTTATTTTTTGTAACGAAAAATCGAATTTTCAATTAATTGAAACATAAAATATAAACATACGGCTCGAACTGAAATTTAACGTGAGAGCTTTTTACAAACATTTAACAAAAAATATAAAAAATGAAAAATAATAAAAAAAATAATTTTGTAAATTTTAATTTGTTATCTATTGTTATTGCGGTGACGATGATAATATTAACTTCATTAGGTTGTTCAAAAAATACTATAAGCGGATTAGTTCCGTGTGAAGGTATTGTTACGTTGAATGGGCAGCCGTTAGAAAATGCAAGTATTATTTTCGCGCCTGCAGCATCAAACGGACGAAGTGCCGGAGGAATGACCAATGAAAATGGATACTATAATTTACGCACAAATACTTCTGTCGGAGTATTGCCGGGCGATTATAAGGTAACTGTTATCAAGTCTATTCCTGAAACGGAAAAAGATGTAAAACTAATTGATGAAATGCGCACCGCAGCTGAAAAAAACAATGGCACAATACCAGATTCGTATAATGATGTAGTTATAACATACAAATCACTAACCGGAAAATACAATAATTCGCAAACGTCAGATTTGAGTGTAACTATTACGAAACAGGGTAATAAACAACAAAATTTTGATCTCAAGGTCGATTAAATAAACAAAGAAACGATTATTAGTGGTTAGTGTATAGTGGTTAGTGGTTAGTGGTTAGTTCGCATGCGGAGATTAGCACCGAATCTACATTCAAATCGCTAACCACTATTATTGATCCAATATCAGATCGCCCTTACAGGGCTTTGGTGTGTTATATTTTTTCCGTAGGGCGTTATCCTACGCTAATGCTGATTGCCCTTTCAGGGCGAATTTAGTTTAAAACGAAAACCGAAATTTAAAGTGTAATGAGTATAAATCCAATCCGCGATAACACGAAGAAATCTCATGGGCAATATAGTAAGCAGATATTTTTCTTGCTTGATTGGGTTGTGCGGTCTCGATGGATAAATGATACATTTCATAATGTTGTAAGCAACAAACGCCGTACACAACGCAAACAACGCCGCCGGAGGATAGGCTAATGTCGTAATTTCTCCTGCTAATAACTCTTCCAACTTCTGAAAG
>JAITKS010000314.1 GCA_031278315.1 Planctomycetaceae bacterium
GACGATTCACCTAGAAATTGAAAATTAGGTAAAAATAAGGTTGGCTAAAAATTAATTTGAAACCTCTGAGAAATTTTACGAAAAATTGTAATATATCAGTGGAATAATTTATTTTTTTGCGGGAACGCGGTCGTCTCGACCGCATCTTTAGTTTTGTTTTTTGGACAGGATTACAAGATTACAGGATTGACAGGATTTTTAAATAATAAATTAAAAGAATCAAAACTTGAAAACATAACTTAGTTAATTAGTGATTTGAACTTTAGAATCCGTACTAATATCCGCATGCGAACTAACCACTAACCACTAACCACTATCCTGTCAAAACAAATATTCCACTGATATATTACACAATAAATTATTTCACCGAATATATTAATAATCTACTGAAATTTTATTGTTTTTTATTTCTGTGTTATTTTTATTTTTTTCGTAAAGTCCGCTGAACGTTCCTTTTTTTAGAAATTCCAAAGCATATTCAAAAATTATCTCATTTTGCAGTAATTCATCGTGTTTCATGTTAAACAGAATCCATTCAACTGCGCCTAATAACTTTGTTCCTTCTACACTAACTACTCCGTCGTCGTCTCCTTTTATTAATCTTGAAAATCCTTTTTTATCTCCGCAACCTCCGGCGATAATAGCAAACTCACATTTTGGGATACCTAGTTTTTTGTTTGTTTCTTCCCATCGCATACCGAGTTCGTCGCCGGTAATACCTGTAAAAATCCGAACAGCTCGATTATTTCCTATCAATTTTACAGCTAACTCTGCACCATGATTCGGCGGACCAAGCATAATAAACCGGCCAATTCTATTATCTGGAGAGAATTTGTCCCGCTCTTCAAGAGGATTAGCCGCCGCAACCCATTTTTCATCCAAAGAGCCGCTCAAATAACGTCGAACAACAATACAACCTAAACTATGAGCAACGAAATCTATACATCTGACATTACCCGATAAATTACGTATCACACTGTCCAACATTCTTGAATGTTCAAGTATAGATTGAGACATCGACGGATAAGTAAAATTGATAACATGATTGTAAATTTTCTGTTCTTGAAACCATTTCGCGAGTTTTTTTGTGCGGCGTCCGCTTCCTCCGAATCCGTGTACTACAATCAAAACGTTACCTGACATCGGTTGTAATTTATTTTCGCCGCATATTTCGTTGAGCCGCAATTTACATTCGTCAAAAGTTCCAAACGCCCGCTGTACCGCATTAGCATCAATAAGACGATAATTGCCAAAATTGATATTTTTCTGAATATGCCACTCGTGAAAAAAAAGAACGTCGCCCCAAAACAAACGGCCTCCGCTTGTCTGAATCGGTATCTTCTCATCAATACGGCTTAACGTTAACGGATCCGATTGCCCGTAGAGTAATTGAACGTAAATCAAAAATAAAAATAAAAAGATTAAACGTAACATAAATTACCTTAGCAATTCCTAAAAAATCTTTTTTGTTCTAAATTTTCACGAATTACTACTAATTTTTTTTTGTGAAAAATTTGTGTCAATTCGTGAATAAAATGAACCAATTATTTTAAGCTGCTCTCACTTTAATATTCGGATTGGGAATATTCGGATCGAGTTGCCTGCTTACGTTTCGGGGCAAGCAGGCTTTCACGCTTTATATTGCTGAAATTCATAGCATGATACGTAATACGTATAGATTGAGATTACCAGACTAGATTCAAAAAAATGAATAGTTACCAAAGATTATTTTTCTGAAACAGCCGGAACAACCCAAACTTTTAATTCACTTTCTACACCGTGTCCTAAATAAATTTTTACTGTGTACAGTGCAAGTTCTTTTATCGGTCCAGACAACCTTATTTGATCTTGTGTCAACACAATACCTTCAGTTCTCAAAGCTTTCACGATGTCAGCCGGACCTACCGAGCCGAACAGATGCCCTTCCGCCGACGCTTTAGCTTCAATCGAAACAGATTTACTCCGAATTTCATCTGCCAGCGTATTAAGTCCGACAAGACGTTTCTTTTGTATCTCTGCTAACTTCGCCCGATGCTTTAGAACCATCCTTTTGTGATGTTCCGTCGCTACTACTGCCAGTCCCTGCGGAACCAAATAATTATTTGCATAACCCGGTTTAACATCAACTATATCCCCTTGTTTGCCAAGCGGATCAATCGTTTGTGTCAAAAGAAGTTGAACTCCGCCCGACTTGCTAAGCGGAAGTCCTTTATTCACACGTAATCTGCTACGCGCTCGCTTGTTCCTAACTACTATCATTTTAATCTCCAATTATATCTGATTCTGATTCTTAAAAAATTAAATTTATAAATTTCAAAAATTCCAATAAACAAAATTCAAATTTCAATATTACAAAGAGACCGAGAATAACTAAAATCACAAAGTAAATTTAAGTATTACAATGAAATTTTATTTTTTGTATTCTTGATTAACTCTGTACAAATAAGAAATAAACGGCTCACACTTTTTGTATTATTTCTCTGACACTTTTTGTATTATTTCATTTGATTATTTTATTGGAATTTTCAACTGCTTTCATTTGAAAATTCGGTCGATTGCCGAAATTACTTACGGAAAGAAGTTTTACTGAATATGTCTGAATGTGTCTGAATATGTTTTTGTCTTACTGAAATTTTCTTTGTCTTACTGAAATTTATTTAAAACGGGACATTTGTATCAAGAGGCGGTTCGCTTTCGTAATAATCATGTTCTATCGGCGGTGCCGGCGGTGCTGTATTACGCGGAACGGATCGATTCGCCGAATTCGAATTCGCACCGTTATTTCCGCTGCTGCTTCCCGAACTATAACTTGAACCTGAACTGCTGCCTCCTCCGCTAAGAAATTCTATTCGTTCTCCAACTACTTTCAATTTAGACCGTTTTTGACCATCCGCTTCCCACGAATCTAATTTCAAACGTCCTTCAACCAAGAGCGGAGAACCTTTTGTAAGATATTGACAAACTACTTCCGCAGTTCGTCCCCAAAGAGTTATGTCAACGAAAGTAACATCCTCTATCCATTCACCAGAAGGTAACTTGCGGCGATCATTTATCGCTAATCCGATATCTGTTACCGCCGTTCCTGTTGCAATATGACGCAACTCTGGATCACGCGTTAAATTACCGACCAAAATTACACGGCTAAAACTTGGCATTTTCTACCTCCTCAATGACTTAATATTCCAATTACGTTTATATTTTTGCTGCATAAATTGATAAACAATTCAAAATCAAATTAGTTAAAACAATAAAAACGTATTAGATTTAAATTATACTAAACACAATACTAAACACACTTTTATTAAACGGTTCGCTGTTGAAAATTCGACATCTTGAAAAATTTTGAAGCAAGTTTTACATAAAAATTTGTTCAACTCATCGAAAACTAAAGTTATGCCGTTTACAATTTTTTGTTACAACAATTATTCAACGAGATCAATTTGCAAAATCATATCGGCATTATCTCATTGAAAAAAATTCGTTATTAGAATTTCCAATTGTTATAACACATCTACATCTACATCTACATCGTCATCGTCTTCTGCGTCTATATCGTAATTAACGATTCTTGAATCATTTTTTACGTCTTCGATTTCTGAGTGTTCACCTGCGAATAGATGTCCGGCTTTTGCATGTTCGACTAACATATCAACAAGCCGTTTATCTACTTTAAGAATCAGAAAACGAATTATATTGCTATTTAATTGGAATTGTCTTGTTAGTTCTTTTACTTTTAACGGGTCAAGACTGAAATACGTCAACCAATACGTACCTCTTTTGTGTCCTTTAATTGGATACGCTAATTTGCGTTCATCCCAAAGTCTGCTTAATAAGACTTCACCTGTTGCTTGTTCTACTATTGTCGAAATTTGTCCAGCCGCCTCATCTGGTGATTTGGCATAAAGATCGGAATCGAGAATAAACAACCCTTCGTAAACATTTTGTACCATAATCGGGTTTTGGTTCGAGTTAAATTCGAGTTTATCCTTTTTTTCTTAAAAAAGGTTAAATTAAACTATATCCGCAATTAAATTTATCTCATCAATGCAAGCCCGTCGGATTTCGCTTGATGAATGACAAAATTTAATCTGCGTTTACTTATACAACAATAAAAATTGAAAAGACATTAATAAAAATGTCAATTCAATTCATTTTCGGGATTTTGTAATTGGGATTTTGTAATATTTCAGTGTAAAGATTGTAATCGTTCAGGAGTGTGAAATTTTCATCCTCAATTTTTAACGGATATTCTATTTTGCTGGTCAAAAAATTTCGCACTAATAACCTGTTTTTTCTTTAGGTTATACAAATTTTTCTTGATATTTTTATTGTCCGCAATCGTTCAATATTGGAAAATAAAGAGATATGAAGAAAAAAATTTTAACCGTTCTTATTATTATGTCAATGCCCCCACTGAATCTGAAAACATACCGTTTTTGTAATATATTATGCTTGTTCCCAAAACGTCCATAAAAATGAGAATCCAAATTCTTGAGAATCCATATAATTTTCCGCTCCGTGATTACTTCGGTCAACACAAAGACCGCTTGAAAATACGGAACGTCAACAAAGAAAAATAAAACGGATAGTAATATATCAGTGGAATAATTTATTTTTTCGTAATATTCGTAATATATGTGTGAATTTTTTCAAAGGTTTCAAATTTATTTTTAATAAACCTTATTTTTCACCTTATTTTTCCGAACTAAACTATTCATCAAAAAACTTATTAGCCAAAGAGACCGCCGGATACCAATCTTATTACCTTATTAACAAATCGTTTTTCAATAATAAAAGGTTATAAGGTTTTGTGTTTTGGTGATTCATTGCTGCTAAGGTTGTTTAGTTAAGAAAAATAAGGTTGAAAATAAGGTTAGTTTTAAAATTCATAAACCAAAAAAAAGTTAAAAACAAAAATTCCACTGATATATTACCGAAATTTAAAATGTGAAAAGTATATTAAAAAATTTTCGTTACAAAAAATTTTTCGTTACAAATATTCCGCCGCTGAAAAATTACTTATATCTTGCTTTTTACGAGTTATATACCGAAGCACAAACTCCATAACCGGACGGTAATAATTTACCCGTTTGAGCTTTTATTTGCATTTGAAATTTTTTTATTTTTAGAGAATATGGAATACCTGTATTCAATAACATATCTTGTAACATATCCGGATCAAAATTTTCTGTGTGTGCGGTAATAAGAATTAGTATAGGCTGCTCACTCAAAAGACCAACGATATTAGAAATCAATACAGGTAAATCAATATCAAACTTCCATGTTTCGCCGCGAGTACCATGACCATACGTCGGCGGATCAAGAATTATCACATCGTAGAATTTTTTGCGCCGTAATTCACGAATAACGAATTTACGAACATCATCTACGATAAATCTTACGCCTGTTACTCCGCTTAATGCAACATTACGTTTCGCCCATTCGACAACATTACCCGCCGAATCGACATGCACTACTTCAACTTTTTTCAGACCGTTAGTAACCTTTGCCGACGCAATTGACGCCCCGCCGGTATAACCAAATAAATTCAATACACGAATAGAGTTGCGGCGTTCTAATGAATCAGAAATTGTACTGTATAATTCTAACCAATTTGTTATCTGCTCTGCAAAAAAACCAACGTGTCCAAAAGGTGTACATCTTAACTCAAGTGTAACTTGACCTAATTCTACTTGCCACGGTTCTATCTTGACTGTCCACTTACCACGTTGACCATTAGAATTTTCAGGAATAAACGAACTATCAACTTTATTCCATATTTTATTATTCGACCGATGAAAATCATACGCAGCCAATGACGGACGCTCAATAATATACTTGCCGAAACGCTCAACACGGACACCTTCACCAAAGTCAAGCAACTCGTAATCGAGTCGATTACCGGAATCGTGAAAATAAAAATTATCCATTATCAAAAAATTAATTTGTAATATTTTAGTGGAAAAATAGTAACTATTCTGTAGAATATTTAATTCGTAATTATAGGAACTCGTAACACGAAAAGATAAAAAGAAAAAATTGTAAAATAAACAACGTTTTCAACAAGTCATCTGGTGTTTTATGTATTGTCTGTTACAAATCATAAATCTTGGATAAAAAAATTCCACAGAGCAGTTCCAAAATTTTTCAATGTACTTATTTTAATTTTCGATTCGAGTTGTCAGCTTACATATCGGAAAGCAGGTTTTAATGAATACACTTTTATATCACCTATATCACCGAAATTCGCAGCATGATGTGTATAACTATAACTATAACTATTAACTTTAAACTAAACCATTAACTTTAACATTTATTTATTGATGTCAAATAATCCTGTTCAAATTGGATCAATTCGATGCGGAGTTAGCGAGAAGCTTCTTTTGATCGCTGGTCCGTGTGTGCTTCAAGAAGCCTTTAATTTTGAGATAGCAGCAGAACTTATACGATTACGTAATTTGTATCCGATTAATGTTATTTTCAAAGGTTCGTTTGATAAGGCGAATCGAACTAGTATTGATTCTTATCGTGGTACCGGAATTGATCTAGGTGTGAAAATGCTTGCTGAAATACGAGATAAATTTGAGATTTCAGTAACAACAGATATTCACGAATCATATCAAGCAGATGTTGTCGGCGAAGTTTGCGAGCTTATTCAGATACCGGCGTTTCTGGCACGGCAAACTGATCTTTTGATTGCGGCAGCACGTACGGGGCGAGCGGTCAATGTTAAAAAGGGACAGTTCATGTCTCCTGTAGAGATGAAAAATGTTGTCGTGAAACTTAACAGAGCTGGTTGTGAAAATGTACTTCTTTGTGAACGCGGGACTTTTTTTGGTTACGGACGATTAGTGAATGATATGAGTTCGATTATAACAATGCGAAATTTCAACGTACCTGTAGTTTTTGATGCAACACACAGTGTTCAAGAACCCGCCGGACTCGGAAATGCAACAGGCGGAAACAGTGAATTAGTTGAACCGCTCGCACGTGCCGCAACTGCTGTCGGAATTGACGCTTTATTTTTAGAAACGCATCCGTTCCCGCAAAAATCACCAAGCGACAGCGCAAATATGATTCCGCTTAAACAACTTGAATCATTAATTAAAATAGTACTAGAAATCGACAAGTTAGTAAAAAAGTAAAGTAATATACTCATTGTACTTTAAAAATCGGTTTTATTTTTTGTAACGAAAAAGGTGACCGTTCACGGATAAAACTAGAATCACCCTGAAAGGGCAGTTCCGTTATTATCATACCCCGAAGGGGGTATCTCCAATGTAGCCGTGCGTGGTGTACTCACCACACACGGAATCAAATGGATAAATTATT
>JAITKS010000337.1 GCA_031278315.1 Planctomycetaceae bacterium
AGGATTTTTAAATGACAAATTAAATTAAAAGAATCAAAACTTGAAACCATCAATTAGTTGATTAGTGATTTGAACTTTAGAATCCGTACTAATCTCCGCATGCGAACTAACCACTAACCGCTATCGTTTATTATGTCAAAAAAAATATTCCACTGATATATTACCAGAATCTAAAATCTAAAATTACAAAATCTTTTTTCTCTAATTTTGATAATTGTATGAGACTTAACATGACAGAAAAATCTCATTGAAAAAATCTCACTGAAAAATCTCATTGAAAAATCTCATTGAAAAATTCCACTGAAAGATCTCACTGAAAAATTCTACTGGTATATTACAAATATTATAAAAATTCGTATTGCAGTTTTTTATTTTTTTTGCTATCCTATGCAACCTTTCAATAACTCACCCTTAATCGGTATATTCATTTTGATAATTTCAACCCGCTAAACTAATACATAATTTATTCAAGTCTGCCGCGAAATTGTGAGATGTGATAGGTTTACTTTTTTATATACTCACCGCAATAAGTGGAAATGTACAGGAATGTCTCTAATAATCGGCTTTTTATTAAATATCAAAAACACTCAATTCACAGAGAATAATATTTCAACTAACCATACTTACATTTTCAGTTCAAACCGCCCAATCACTTTCAAAAAAATGACTTTAATACGCCCTTTGAATAACCGAAAATCATAGTACAAGCTGATAGAGATGACCTACATTTATTTTCAATACATTACATTTTAAACTTGCTCTCACTCGAATTTTCAGTTTGAACCATATACCCGCCTGCCGGAAAATATGAACTCAAACTTTTGAATTGTCAAAATTCATAATACAATACGTATAGTTTTAATTTAATACGTTTTATACGTTTTATACGTTTATACTTTTATACGCTTGTATTACAAAAATTCTAACGTGAGCACAAAATAAATTAAATAAAATTAGTAAAAGGATTTTTTTATTATGAACTCGATTTGTACAAATACTTCCCGCATTTATGTTCGTTGGATGGTTCGCCGCGATTTCAACGAAGTTACAGCAATAGAAAATAGTTGTTTTGAATTTCCTTGGAGAGAAGATGATTTTCAAGTCTGCCTAAAACAACGTAACTGTATCGGTATGGTCGCTGAACTAGATAATAAAGTTGTAGGATTTATGATATACGAAACACCAAAAAATAGAATTCACTTACTAAATATCGCAACCGCTCCCGAATTTCAAAAACAAGGCGTCGCTACACAAATGATCCAAAAGTTAATTAGCAAATTAACAAATCAAGGCAGAACACGAATCACAATGGAAGTACGTGAATCAAATTTACAAGCTCTCGTTTTTTTCCGTTCCCGCGGTTTTCGTGCTACCGGCGTACTGCGATGTTTCTACGAAGAAACAAACGACGACGCATATATCATGCAATATCGACCAGATAACATACAACAATACTCACCCATAAATAGAATATCTGCAAAAATCGCAGGATAAATGACAATTATCAATACTCGTAATTTCAGAAAATACTAAATGCTGAAAACATGATATTTTTTTATTTGTGTCCCGCAAGTTTCCAACGTTACTTGAGTCATCATCAATCTTAATTTCGCATTAAAAATTCCGCTGAAATATTACCAATTATAAAAATTTCCCATAAATGTAAATGTTTAATCTACTATTGTGATTTTAATTGTTGCCCGGTAGAATTGCGAATCAGTTTTAATAAAAAGCTGACGTTTTATACCTGAGTATAATTCCTGTGTAAACGGCTGTTATGTAATTTTCAAATTTTAGTATTATGTATTTTTCTTTAATCGATTGTATCGAGAGCATAGAACTCGGTAAACAAATAGTTGCAACTAAATCTCTCTCATTGGCAGAAGAATATTTGCGTGATCATTTTCCGAAATTTCCAGTGATGCCGGGAGTACTGATGCTGGAAGCTTTGACACAAACTTCCGCATGGCTCGTAAGAGCAACAGATCAATTTAAACATAGTATCGTTGTTCTCAAAGAAGCCCGCTCTGTTAAATTTGCAAGATTTGTACAACCCGGACAAACCCTGCGACTCGCCGCAACTATCGCAAAAACAGATGACGACTTAATTACACTAAAAGCTGAAGGAACTCTGGAAGGACAAACAAATCTAAAAGCACAATTGATTCTAAGAAGATATAATTTGTCAGAAGAAAATCGCGAAAAAGACGAAATCGATAAAAAAATTATCGAAAATATGAAACAACAATTCAAATTATTGTACAAAAAAGGATAACAGGATTAGTGGTTAGTGCATAGCGGTTAGTGGTTAGTTCGTATGCGGAAATTATCACGGATTATAAATTCGAATCATCTAAATTTTGTAATTTATCAGTTTGTAATTTATCAGGCGGAATTTTTGTTTTTTTTGAGATCACGAAAAACACGAAAAAACGAAAAACACGAAAATTATCTAAAAAAATTTTCGTGTTTTTCGTTTTAAAAAATTAAGACAGGGACGTTCACAAAATAAAAATTTCCGTGAGCGGTTAATGAAAACGTAACAAACAAAAAATTCTGCCGAGATACAATACTTTGCGGCTCTACATTGGTGATTGTTTGAGTTTTATTTCTCTGATGTATTACAAAAATTTATAATATGTCAATTGGAAAGCAGTTTTTCTTTTTTACAGAATGTGTTCTTGTATTGTTGAAATCTATAGTACGATTTGTATAAATCAAATCATTCAAATCATTGATTCATCTAGCGGATTAAATACAAAACCTGCGATTAATTTTGGATAAAAATACGTACTCTTTGCCGGCATACGATCATTCAATAAACACAGATTTTTAATCTGATTAATATTCGCCGGACTCACTAACGCAACAATTGGATATAAATCAGGATTGGATTTAAACTCTGCAATTACTTCATCGACACGATGCACATAACACGGTTTTGGCGGTTCAGGTATTCCGAGTAAAGTTTCCACAATCAGCCGATGTAATAAACTCACGCCAAGTTCCCGCCATTCGGGATGATGTTCGGCTGCAATTTTGTCCATTAATTCTATTCCAGCCGATGTAATTTTTGTAAGATTCCATTTGTTGTCTTTTGCGGTAAATAATCCTATTACATCTTGACTATCTGCCGCCTCAACTCTATTCCAGATATCATTCGCTGACTCGATTCCTTTACCGCATTCTTCTAATTCGAAATAACCGTCTAATTTCGACTTTAACATTTCACTTGTAAATTCCGCAATTCCTGTAAATAAGCGATGTGTCGGCATTACGACAAGTCCGGTATCTTCCATTGCGATACAAACCATCAGCACATAATTTGCCGGATGTTTACTGTGTAATAATCCCATGTCATCAATTTGTTGTCTATAATTACAAGCAGTTTCGTAACGATGATGACCATCGGCGATAAAAATTGGTTTTGACGCCATACTATTTATCGTTTCAGAAATTGCTTCTTTATCGTCGAGTACCCACATTTTGTGTTGATTACCTAAATGATCTTTTGCCGTTACCGGTGAAATATTGTTACGATTAACAGCGTCGTCAAGTTGACGTTGAATTTCATTTTGACTATCAGGATAAATTCCAAAAATTTGACTGAAATTCATCTTGCAAGCAGTAGTCAACATGAGCCGATCAAGTTTCGGACCACTCATCGTGATTTCATGCGGATATACCATCCCGTAACCGAAAGGTGCCGCCAAACATCTACACATAAATCCTTTACGAACAAAAGATTGTCCCGCAATTTCAAACTCTTGATGATAAACATAAATCGACGGACGCTCGTCTTTAATAAGAATTTTGTTATCTATCCATTCAGATAACGTTTGAGAAGCGCGAATATAACGATTATTTTCCGCACTATCCGTCGATGAGATACGATTAAGAATCAGACGAATTACATTATTAGGATGACGTGAATATAATTCGTCTTGAAGTTTATCATCTATTACGTCGTAAGGCGGAGCAATTACATCGTCAATCCGATTGATTTTGTCCAGATTATAACGATAACCGGTAAAAGGTTGAATTTCCATAAAATTTTCGTATGATATTTAATCAAGTAAATAATTAGTCTATTGACACCAAAATTGTAAAAATCGGCATAACAGATAAAATGTAACAAAAATAATAATAAGATAAAATCAGAATAATCAATTCGTATTGGAATATCTAGTGTACAACTCGTACATAGAAATATTGTGAAATATTGTGTATTATACGCACATTTTCTCCTTTTTAATTCCAATACATAAAATTCCGCATTACAATAAATAATCTGCCTAAATTAAACCGAAAATTAAAATATAATCAGTTTTAAAAGGTAAATTAATTTGAAGCTCATCTCAAAATCAAAGTTGATTTGAATTGTACACGACAAAACAAAACGGTCAAGCAACACTAATTTCATAAACGAAAAATGAAACCAAAAGTTTTTTGATCGGTTTAATTCAGTTTGACTATTTATCGATTCCGTTATTTGTCCCCGTACATTATACTCAACTTAATTGAAATTCAGCTTTCATATATATAGTCAGAATTACAAACTCACAAAAATGACAAGCAGAATTTACAACAAGCATGACAAGCAAAATTTTCAAACTGCTCTCACTTTAGTTTTCGATTTGATCCGCCCGTTTACTTATCAGTATGCAGTTTAAAATATGTCAGTATAATTTCCGCAATTGATAAACTCGATAAACTTATTCGGACAAGTACAATTCACACAGTAAGAAATTGAAATTAATCGTTACAAAAAATTATGTCAACATTAAAAATAGAAAAGGAACAAAACAATGAGAACAATAACCAATACAATCAACCCGGCGAATATTAGAGGATGTCAATCTAAAGACGATTCTATAATTTCGTCAACGATAACAGATAATCGATCTGTTTGTTTTCGATTTAAGATAAACGTAATTGAGTTCAATACATTACGTTTGTTTTTATTTTTGATTGCAGTGTTTTTTTCTATCGCTGCGATTTATGCGCAGGACATGCCGCCGCGTCCCCGCCCCGAAATGGGAGGCGACCGGCAGCCTCGCGGTGATATGCGGCGCGGCGGAATAGGAGACGACCGGCAGCCTCGCAGCGGAATGGGAGGCGGAATGGGAGGCGGAATGGGTGCCCGAAATTTCGGTAATAGACAACCCGATAATAACACAATGCAACGCCCTAATTTTCCGCGCGGTAACAATAGAGAATTCGGAGGAGGAGTTGAAATCGATACACAAGTAAGAAATAACGAACAAAACGAAAGAAATCTCCAACGCCTTCGTGATTTCGATACAAATAAAAACGGCATTATTGAGCAAAATGAAATGTCTGATCCGCAACGCCGTGAAAGTATCAACAGAATAATAACAAGACTAGGCGGTAATCCGAATCAAAACTCGTTCAAAATTGATGATCTAGTAAAACGTGTATCGGCATTAAATCGTAATGCGCTTTTACCTTCTAATTTGCCGGTTGATCCGCTTGTTCCGTACTTTGGTGAAGACGAATTACCTCGCAATGTAATTCTCAATTTTGGTGAACGCGATACTGCGTCAACAAGCTCGGCAAATACAAGTAATGCTAGTTCTCTATCTAATGGAAACAACGATAAACTCAAACAAGCGAATGCTATTCTTAATCAATTTGATCTGAATCACAACGGCACTATCGACAAAGATAAAAACGAATGGAATGGTTTATCAATAGACGGTAATCGCGCCGACCAAAATAAAGACGGACGCATTTCACTAAACGAATTAGTAATAGCATTAGGCGGTTCGGCAAACAGTAATATTCCCGCTTTAGTTAAACATAAACCGTCCGCACCTTACGAGAGATTGCCCGCCGGTGTACCAAATTGGTTTTTCGAACGTGACCAAGATCAAGACGCACAATTGACTATGCTCGAATATGCAAACGGTGCCGAAATAAATGAAACAATTGCAACAGAATTTTTGTTTCTCGATAAAAATAATGACGGTATTGCAACTCTAGCAGAAATTTTCCAAACGCTTAAACAAGTCGATGAAGAAAAACAAAAAAAGGCTGATATGGAACGGCGTGAAAAAGAACTCAAACTTGGTAATACAAATATCAAAGTACTTTCAACCAAAATTATAGATAGTAACAATACTAATAATACAGTTGCTGCTTCTAATGTTTCAACGCTTAAAGATCCGAAATTAGATCAGAATCCGCAAATTTTTTCTCCGCCGCCGCCGAATATGCCGAACATGATGCCGCCTTCGCCGCAGCCGAATATGCCGAACATGATGCCGCCTCCGCCGCCAAATATGCAAATGCCAAATATGCCAAATATGCCGAACATGCCGAACATGCCGAACATGCCGTCGCCGCCGACAAGTATGATGCCGATGAATCCTAATCCAGAATTGCAAATTCCTATCGCAGCAAAGGAAAATAATAATGAACCAATAAGCAATTGGAGACCCGGTTCGCCTGTAACCGCACCAACTGAAACACCAACATCGGCACCTTATGCAAACGGCAGCTCTACAAATAACTCCAGAACAAACGCAAGAAATAACGGAAGAAACGGACGCGAATTTAATAACGATACACCAAATCGAAATATCAGAACTCGTGAACGTTCAAGAACAACTCGCAATCGACCTAACAATTAAAACTAAAAAATTAGTAATATATCGGCTGAATATTTGTTTTGACAGGATTACAAGATTACAGGATTACAGGTTAGTGGTTAGATCGCATGCGGAGATTAGCACGGATTCTAAAGTTCAAATCACTATGGTTTCAAGTTTTGATTATTTTAATATATTATTTAAAAATCCTGTAATCCTGTCAAAAAACAAAACTAAAGATGCGGTCGAGACGACCGCGTTCCCGAAAACAATAAATTATTCCACTGATATATTACAAAAAATATGCGGTTTTGATTGTGATTTGTCTGATTACAATTTACATATCGGAAGCAGACTTTTGGATGAATAACTTTTGTGTTTCCGAAATTCATAATACGATACGTATAACTAATTTCACATTAATTACATGAAAACAGCGATAGTGATGGCTGCCGGTAAAGGCACAAGAATGAAATCGGAATTACCCAAAGTGTTATTTCCGATTTTAGGACGTCCGATGATTGAGTACGTTCTGGATGTTTTAGAAACGATAGTAGAACGTATATTTGTAGTTGTTGGTTATCGAAGTGATCTTGTTCGGGCGGCGTTATGTAATCGGGCGAAGTTGTTATTTGTCGAGCAAACGGAACAACTTGGTACAGGTCATGCGGTGATGGTTTGCCGTGAATATTTGATCGATTATGCCGGTGCGTTATTAGTGCTAGCGGGAGATTGTCCGATGATTCAGACGGAAACGATTAACAAACTTTTTGAGACTTTTAATTCATCTGATTCATCTGATTTATCTGATACATCTAATTCATCTAATTCAATGTTAGAAAATTCAGACAAAGAATTTATCCCGGCAGCATGTGTATTAGGAACAGCAACAAAAGATAATCCAACTGGACTCGGACGTATTGTACGTAACTCAAAAGGCGAGTTCATGGGAATAGTTGAAGAACGCGACGCAACACCGGAACAGCAGCAAATTAAGGAAGTCAACATGAGTTATTATGTTTTTAATACACCGGATTTATTAAATGCGCTGTACGAATTAAAGGCAGACAACGCACAGAATGAATATTATATTACAGATGTCCCAAAGATTTTGAATAAACAAGGCAAAAAAGTCATTGCAATTCCGATATTAAAACCAATAGAAACATTAGGTATCAACACAATAGAAGAAGCAGAAATAGTAGAACAAGCAATACGTAACGGTCAATTAAAAAATTGAAAAATTGAAAAATTGAAAATGTAACATTATTTATTTAATAGTTACTAAATAAATTTTCCGTAATAAATCAGCGGAATTTTTGCAGTCATTGTTATAAGTAGTCATTTAAGTTAATTTCTAAAAACCTAATGTAAAAATTTATTGTTAGAAGGAACGCGGTCGTTTCGACCGCATTTTTAGGCGTTTTTTGCACAAAAAAATGCAGGCGAGACGCCTGCGTTCCTCCTAATATTAGTTTTTAGAAATTAACTTTAGGGATTATTCAAACTAACCCTGAAAGAGCAATCGGATTAATAGTGTGATTCGAACTTAGAGTCGTTACTAATTCTCCGCATGCGAACTAACCACTAACCACTAACCACTAACCACTAACCACTAACTAGCCGCTAATAAGATGAGAAAACTTCCAATTTATTTTGTACTTGACACATCGGAATCTATGGTAGGTGAGCCGATTAATGCTGTAGTACAAGGTTTAGTAACGATGCTTGGAGTTCTTCGCAAAGACCCTTACGCATTGGAATCTGCTTATTTGAGCGTGATTACATTTGGAACAGAGGCAAAACAACTTGTTCCATTAACGGAATTGAGTCAGTTTCAAGTACCTAAATTAATTCTTGGTTCGGGGACATCGCTTGGAGCTGCTTTATTGTTGCTTGAAAAGCGTATTGCGGTAGAAGTTACAAAAAGTACCGCACAAGTCAAGGGCGATTATAAACCGTTAGTTTTTTTAATGACCGATGGTGAACCGACGGATCGATGGGAAACGATTGCTGATAAGTTTCTGAAAAATCGTTCTTTACAGCTTGTTGCTATCGGTTGCGGACCAGATACGAATCTTAATACGCTTCGCCGGATAACAGAACTTGTTATTACGGGAGCGGAGGCTAATCAGGAAACGTTGGCAAAGTTTTTTAAATGGGTGAGTGCATCGGTTGCAACGGCGAGTCAATCTGTTGATAAGACGGGTGAATCGAAAATTAGTCTTGAAAAGTTTCCGCAAGATGATAATCTTAAAATTGTTGAAGAGACAACACCGCAACAAAAAACCGAGCCGAACAGATTTGTCTTTATGCACAATAAATGTATTAAGACGAAAAAATTTTATATTCAAAAATTCGAGAAAAGTGGTCAACAAACGGGCGGTTTTTTTGGTTTGGGTAAAAAAAACAAGTACACAAAAGCAGGAGTTTTTCCGCTGGATGACTTTGAACAACTTAGTTCCAGCGGCGGAATTTCTATTTCGACAGAGTTACTAGATTCTACAAACCCGTGTCCTTATTGTGGTAATGAAAGCTGGGCTTTATGTTCTTGTGGAAAAACGCATTGTTCGCCGGAAATCAAAGATGCAAAAAAATCTCTTACACTTACTTGTCCTTGGTGTAATACAACATCAGATTACGGCATAGTAGATAGTTTCAGTGTAGGTGGCGGCAGCGGTTAAATCTAAAGTTAAATCTAAAATTTATAGTTGTACTAGAATTTTCGTAATACGTCAGTGGAATCCTGTCAAAAAAAATATTTCATTGAAATATTACGGAATTTCTTAAATTAATAATCTCACCGTGAAATCTAAACATTATTTTTTAGTGTTTTCAAACGATATGTTTGTTTGATTTTGTATTCCGTTTTGTGTTTCTTCAAATGTGGGCGTTGGACGAAAATCGGGATGGTT
>JAITKS010000365.1 GCA_031278315.1 Planctomycetaceae bacterium
ACAGAGAACACAGAGGAAGAATATTTTGTAATTTTAGATTTTAAATTTAAGTGAATTACTAAAAAATATTTTAGCTGGGAACGCAGGCGTCCCGCCTGCATCTTTTTTGTACAAAAAACACCTAAAGATGCGGTCGAGACGACCGCGATCCTGATACAATAAATTATTTCACTGATATATTATTACTTTTTCAAATTTTAAATAGATAGTTACATTCGATCAGCTGTAGATTGAAATATATTTTTCAAATGATAGAATACCTCCCTGCTTGTTTGAGTTGAGCAATGTTGTGTCAACATCGCATGTAACGAAAAGACTATCAAAAATAAAGTAAGTTGAATATAAAATAAATTGAATTTGTGTAATAATTCAATAAAGTAAATAAACAACACCTGCCCAAATTTACTCGCTAAAATTCAAATGCGGGCAGCTTAAAATATTCCAACATTCTTTATTGATTGCCATCAACATTATCAAACATTATCAAAAAATTTCGATATTGGTTGACAATGTTATAACTCTGATTAAGTTGAAATTAAAGTTAAAATTAAAAGTTACATTAAACAAATCACCTCGAACAAATATAACCTGTTTACAAACTCTAACCCCTTAAAAAAATGAAAAAATTTAACCAAAACACAACAAACCTAAACACAACCATTAACATTCTTTCCTTTAGAATACTCAAAATACTAACAGTTGTTTCTTTACTGTTTATATTTTTTGTAACACAAATTCTGACAGTCAATGTTGGACAAAAATTATTCGCCGATGAATTCAAAGTACATCTTCAAAAACGTATTCCCAAAGCAGAATCTGATAATCCCAAATCGAAATCCGGCGAATATCAAATAGAGATCAAAGAAGAAACTTGGAAAGGCGAAGAGACCGCAATCATAATTTGCGACATGTGGGATAAACATTGGTGCAAAGGAGCAACCTCACGAGTTGCCGAAATGGCACCTCGTATGAACGATCTCCTCAAAGCTGCGCGTTCTAAAAAAATTACAATATTTCATGCGCCGAGCTCTTGTATCGATAAATACAAAAATACACAAGCACGCAAACGAATCGAAGGTAAACGCGATGCTGAATTCGAAAAAAAATACCAAAGTAATAAATGGTTTAACGGTACTCTGCCTACAGAAAAAAATGCGGTTTGGCCAATCGATCAATCCGACGGCGGTTGCGATTGCCAACCTCAATGTAAACAAGGCAGCGTATGGAAAAGCCAAATAGATATCCTCGAAATTGATGACGAACGAGATTTAATCAGCGACAGCGGCACAGAAATAATAACTTATATGAGAGAAAAAGGAATCAAAAATGTAATTCTACTAGGCGTTCATACAAACATGTGCGTTATTGGCCGCTCATTTGGATTACGAAGAATGGTAACATATAACCAAAACGTTGTACTAATGCGCGATTTGACCGACACTATGTATAATTCAAGAAAATCACCGTATGTGTCTCATTTTAAAGGAACCGCATTGGTCATTGAGTACATCGAAAAATATGTCGCACCATCAATGACTTCAGTTGACCTGCTCGGCGGAAAACCATTTTCATTTAAAGGAAGTAATGACGAAAAAAAATAAATAATAAATAATGTAATATATAAGTGAAATTTTTCAGTGAAATATTTCTAGTCATGTTAAAACATATACAATCACTCATGTAGAGACATAATATTTTGTGTCTCTATTGTGAGTCTAATATATTCAACTAAGATACCGCCGCTGATATATTACAAAGATTACAAAGATTTTTTTTCGAGAAACTCTCAAATAATTATTTTTTATGTAATGTTTTTTAACTATTCAATAGTACGCTCCTAATCGGACGATTACTGAATAGGTAACTTCTAAAAACTAATATATAGGAGGAACGCAGATGTCTCGCCTGCACTGTTTTTTTACACAAAACACCTAAAGATGCAGTCGAGATGACCGCGTTCCTTCTAACAAAATAAATTTTTACATTAGGTTTTTAGAAATTCACAATACACAATAGTTATAAATACTCATCAAAAAAGTTAAAGCAAAATGATTCGCATTTACAATACTATTACAAAAACTAAAGAAGAATTTAAGCCGGTAATTGCCGGTAAAGTCGGCATTTATCTTTGCGGTCCGACAGTTTATAAGCCGTCGCATATTGGTCACATGGTCGGTCCGGTAATTTTCGATACGATAAAACGTTACCTGAAATACAACGGTTACGAAGTTAAATTGATTATCAATATCACAGATGTTGATGACAAATTGATCGCCGAATCGAAATTGCGAAATGTACCAATGAGTACAGTCGCCGACGAAATGATAACCGATTACATGAATAATCTGACAGCAATGGGCGTTAAAGATTTCGTCGATGCCTTTCCTAAAGCAACCGAACACATAAACAACATAATAAAATTTATACAAGATTTGATAGATAAAGGATTCGCATATCCATCTGACGGTGATGTTTATTTTGAAGTCAATAAATATACAAATTACGGTAAATTATCTCACCGATCACTAGAACAAATGACCGGCGAAGGCGGCGATACAGTTGAACGGAAACGTTCTCCATTTGATTTCGCATTGTGGAAATCAGCTAAACCAAATGAGCCGTCATGGGATTCGCCTTGGGGTAAAGGACGCCCAGGTTGGCATATCGAATGCTCAGTAATGAGCCGCGAATTACTAGGCGAAACATTTGATATTCACGGCGGAGGATTAGATTTGGTTTTTCCGCATCACGAAAACGAAATCGCTCAAAGCGAATCACGGCACGGAAAACCAATGTGCTGCTACTGGATGCACAATGGATTAATGCAAGAATCCGGCGAAAACGTAAAAATAGGCGGACGAAAAACATCATCAGCATTAACAACCGAAGAATACACAAAAGAAGGTGATATTAAATCGCAAGAAATCGGTAAAATCAGTAAATCAAAAGGCGCATGCGCTTTTCGAGATATGCTAAAACAATTCGCCCCCGAAACTATAAGATTCTTTCTGCTTTCAACTCATTACAGACGTCCAATCGATTTCAGTTTTGCAAGAATCGAAGAAGTTGGAAAGGGTCTTGAAACATTCTATCGTTTTGCAAAGCGTCTGGAAAAAATTACTTCACAAAATTTCTACAGTTTAAATGTACCAACAAATCGAAACGATGCAGAAATGCTGCGTCAAAAATTTGAACCGGTTTCGACAAATACGGCGTCAATTTCGACAAATACACAATCTCAATCAAAGTTTTACGGCATAATTTCAGCTTATCGTAAAAAATTTCTTGAAGCAATGGACGACGACTTTAACACAGGAGGCGCAATAGGAATTTTATTTGAACTATTACGGGAATTAAACAAATTCATAGAAGATTCAAAATTAGAAATTGCTCCTAATACAGAATCAATTTCTGCATTGAAATACGGAGCTTCCGTATTACGGGAACTCGGATTGACATTAGGATTATTTGTTAATCAACCTAAAGAATCAGAAAACGAAAGTTCAAACGAACTTGTAAGCAAGTTGATACAATTACTAATAGATGTCCGCAATTCTGCGCGTCAGAATAAAGATTTTAAATCGGCAGATAAAATACGTTCCGGTTTAAGCGATTTAGGTATCCAGCTAGAAGACCGCACAGGTATCACCGAATGGAATTTCACGAAATAACATTAGAACATCTAATAAATAATAATAAGTAATAATATACTATTCATACTTGAACATTCGGTATTTGTTTTAAACAAAACCAGCCCCGATGGGGCGGGTTATAATCCTGTTGCCCTTTCAGGGCGATTCTAGTTTTATACGTGAACGGTCATCTTTTTCGTTACAAAAAATAAAACCGAATTTTAAAGTACAATGAGTATATTACGAAAAAAATAAATTATTCCACTGATATATTACGAATAATTAACCGCCTATTATTGAACCAATATCCGATCGCCATTTCAGGGCTGGTTTGATATCGTATCGTAATATTTTATGTTTTATTTAATTTGACATTTTTTGTATTGGTCTGTTAGCGAAGATGATATTTTTCCAAAATTCGATAATGCAATACTGCTTTTATGAACTAAATTATCTAAACCATCTTTGTTTTTTGACTCAAACCGAAATTTTATTTGCTCATAACCTCTCATCGACCTGATATGAACTCTCGCCGCCGTTCCCGAAAAACAATAGCCGTCAATCGTCTCTATCGGCTTGCTCGACCACTCCTCCGATAAATGATTAACGATTTCTTCAACCTCGCTGTAATCAACACATAACTCCGGCGTAATATAAAAAGCCGGTAACGTCTTACGCCATTCAGATAATTTAAAAGTTGTACAAAGCATATAATCAATCAGCCAACTAATTGCAAGTACAACTATTCTACAACCCCCAGTTCCGCGAAAAAACATCATACCATCCGACATAATTCCAAAAAACGCTTTCATCTGACGCATATCATCAAGAAAACGCTCTAAAGTCATTCCCGATACTATCGGCGTCGCACCTAGTCTGATCGATTCATTAAGCAACACCTCCGAACACGCACTGTCATGAAGTAAACACTCTCCGTCAAGTGCATCACAAAGTAAATTCCGAATAAATAACCATTGCATTTCTTCCACACTCAACGGATTGCCCTCATTGTCAATAATTGTGAACTTACCCGCATCAGCGTCCAACGCGACAGCAAGATCGACATGTAAATTTTTTGCCGCATTGCGCGTTGTTATAATCGATTCGTCAATTCGTGAATTCGGTATTACACCGCCGAAATTATCAATCGGAAAATCTCTTATTGTCTCAATACTAACTTGCGGAAATATCGCCTGCAGTGCTTTGCCGGCTAACTGCGACCACGAACCATGCATCGGATCAATCAATATCCGCATCGCACGCTGATTCGCATCATGCCATATATTCTGAGACCACGCTATCCAATGAAATGTAATATCACGTTTACGAAAAAGCTCGTGCATCGAAAGATGAACCGCTGCAAGGTCTATAACAGGCGGATTAGACGCAATTTCTTGTAACCGCATTACCTGCTCCGAAATAGATAATTTCGTACCGTCAATATACCAACGTAATCCGTTCCATTCAGACGAATGCCAATCACCGCCGACACAAACAAATCCGACGGCAGAAAAATTATCTTTGGCATACATTGCTAAATCAGCCGGTAATAATCCTATATCAATTACCTTTATTCCCGCCGACAATAAACCTTCAATCAATGCCGACTTAAATGGAACCGATGAATCACGGACATCAGACGTTACTATCAACAACGAACCAGACGGCACCATCTGACCTATCGCATAACCCCAACTACGATAAAGCTCCGCACTCAAACCGCCGTCAACAAGACCAAGTATATGATCATGACGATAAATATTAGAACTCATAAATAAAGCACCTTCTGTTACTATCTTTGTAAAAAAAATGAAAAAAACCGGTAATATTTTTGCAGAATATTTACATTATTTTTTTGTTATGTTTTCTAAATCGTTGATTGCATTTTGAGCTTTGGATGACCATGGTGAATCCGGTATTAAATCTATAAAGAGTTGTAAATGTTCGATTGCGTTGTTTATCAATCCTATCCGCTTTAACAACATTCCAAGATGAAAATGTACTTCGGCATAATCAGGGTGATATTTCAACGCACCTTGAAAAGCAGCCATCGCCAGTTGATCTTCACCGAGTTCCGCCAACACACAACCAAGATTCGCCCGTGCTTCAACAAACTCTTCATCTTGTTCCAGAGCTATAAAATACCGTTCCCGTGCCGCCGATAATTCGCCCTGACGATATAATAATTCGGCTATTTGAAAATTCAATTGCGGTGTAGAGCCGCTCATTACAATTATTGTACGATAAATTTCTATTGTCAATTTTATGTTGCCGGATAATTCTGCATAACATGCCGTATCATAAAGTTCCTGAATATGTGATTGAGCTTGTAATTCATCGCTCTTGAATATGTTATCTAAAACTGACAACGATAAAAAGTCAGATTGATCTGATTTCAATTTTGATGTTAATTGTTCTAATTCTGTGTGATCTTCGAGTTTCTGTTTCAATAATATTTGCCGATTAGATTCTAGTTGATTTGATATGTCAATTGAGGAATATTCTGAATTGTCTGCATTGTCTGAATTGTCTGAATATTCTGAATTGGTTACGAATTGGAATAAATGTTGTCCGTCTAAATCGACAGTTCCATTTTTTGTAACGATAAATAATTCTTTTCCGTTGCATTGAATATCTGATGTTTTATAAAAATTTTTATTTGTAGAATTACGTTTAATTTTTTTCAGTATATTCATTGCGTATTTTGGCGGCGCACCTGAATCCAGCAAGTTTCGTACAATTCGTAGAATCAAGACGCTTTCGGCGTCGTAATAGTTTAGCCGATAAATTTGCCGCATTGGCAGAATCAATTGACAACGTTCAAGTTGACGAATTACAGCTAACGGAAGTTTCGTAATTTCAGACAGCATTGAAGGCGTAAAAAATGATTTAGTCAAATCTGAATTTTCCAGTGATTGTTCTTTATCGTATTTACACCAGAAAAAAGCTTCTGATATTATTTCTAATCTGCCGGATTCGAAAGCTTTTTGGGTTGCGTTATCGAGTTGATCGTTCCATACGTTCCAGTTGTACGATAATATATCGCCTTCACCGACGACGACTATATTCACCGATTCCGATAATTCGCGTGCAACTGTTCCGCCGCAAGTCCGAACTACTTGCGACGCCTTCGCACGATTCGACGCTTTAAGTTTACCTAGAAAATATACAGTTTTATCGTGAAGCATTTTAAACTGTTAGTAATGTGAAATTTCGTAATATATACTCTATCCTGTTATAAATTGGTTCTTTTTTTGTGTTGAGTAATTTATTGTTTTCGGGATCGCGGTCGTCTCGACCGCATCTTTAGTTTTGTTTTTTGACAGGATTATAGGATTACAGGATTGACAGGATTGACAGGATTTTTAAATGATAAATTAAAAGAATCAAAACTTGAAACCATCAATTAGTTGGTAGTGATTTGAACTTATAATCCGTGATAATCTTCGCATACGAACTAAACTATTATCCTGTAAATCCTGTAATCTTGTTTATCTTGTTTCTCCGGTCAAAAAAAAATATTCCACTGATATTTTACAAAAAACCATTTTATGACGGATACTGTATGCTTAAGCAATTACGTTGTTTTTTATGATTTTATGAATCATGTCATGGCGGCGTAACGGCGCAGCAGAATGACTGACGGATACAATGCAATCACCAAAAGAGCGGGTATTATACCAACAAAAAACAAACACGCTACAGCGTCAATCGGAATCAACAAAGATAACGCAAGACTGACATTTTTTTGGATACGAGGTGAATTAGATTCAAATCGTGAAAGCATTGTCAGACACATAATATATATTCCGGCACAAACAGAAAAAATCGTATGTGAAATCAAAACATTTCGTTCTACATTAAAAAAAACAAAAAGGTAACACAGTATTCGGCACGTACCCATTATAACTGGTCCGATTAGAGACATGCGTTTGAGAAATGCGTTATAAGAAATCACACAACAAAATAAAACCGTTATCAAGACAATTGCAACTTGTTTTTCAAAGTTACTTCCGCCGCTGATAAACGGACAAATAAAACCAATCACAACGCCGAAAGAAAGCAAGCTCATACCTAAAGCAAACGCTGTTTGAAGTGAAATTTTACCGGATGGAATCGGTCGTTCCGGTCTTTCTATCGAATCGATTTCGGAATCAAAATAGTCGTTCAAAACCATACCGCCGAGATATATCGAAGACATCGAAATCAAAAGAAGTAATAACAGAAATAAATCGTTACCCGAACCAATAAAATATGCCGCCAACACATTCGACAAAAGTGTAGGCAATGCCGAAATACGTAATAATTGTAACATTAGTTATTAGTGGTTAGTGGTCAGTGGTTAGTGGTCAGTTCGCATGCGGAAATTAGTATTGGTTGTTAGTTCGAATCAGTGTAATTTTTGTTTTTTTGACAGGATTACAAGATTACAGGATTGACAGGATTTTTCAATAATGAATTTGCAAAATAAATATTCCGCCGAATAGTTGCAAATCTGCAATCTCAAATTTGCAATATTCGATCTGCAATTATTTTGATCTTCGATTTTTGATCTGCAATTTTTGATCTGTAATTATTTTGAATTTTGAATTTCTATTTTCTATTACTCTCCGTAGCGTTCTTGTTCGATTTGTTCTAGAGTTTTTCCGGCGGTGTTGGGACAAAAAATTGTTCCTATCAACATACTTATAGCCGCAAAAGTAACAAGAATCGCAGCAGCAATAGGCATCCCCGCCTTGCTTATAATAATCGGAACTAAATAACTCCAAATACTCAAAACAAATCGAGCCGTGAAAAATGAAAAACCCTGCGCTGCCGCACGATAACGCGCTGGAAACATCTCCGCCCCCCACATCTGATAAAATGCCTGCTGACCCGAACCATTGTTAATCCCCATCAAAATAGAAGCAAGCACAAATACACAAATTCCAAACGTAAACGAAAGATAATAAGATTCACCCGCCGTCGGCGTAATAATAATCGATGTAAAAGAAATTTTTGTATTTATAAATTCGGCAGGTAATAATAATAGTCCCCACGCTGCAATATATAAACTCGCAATCACAAAATAAATTATACGCCTGCTGTACTTGTCCGCTAACGTCATAAAAATAAATAACGTTGCAAAAATTGACGTTATAAACACCAAAGAACTTAAACCTTGCGAAACCGCATTACTACAACCGCCGACTTTTTCATAAATATAAGGTAAGAAAAATCCGCCCGTTCCCGCAGCTAAATTCCAAATCATATAAACACCAATCAACAGAAAAAGCCCCCGCAAGTTCGCCGGATTAGTAAACAAGTCCCAATAACTCGTTTTTTTCCATTGCCCGGACTTAATAAGCTCCTGTTCTTTCTTTTTGTTTGTTATCCATTCTTCACTTTCTGGCATCGTAAGCCGCATTAACCAAGTGATAAACGCAATAACAACAAGATGCGCAAAAATAATTCTGTTGCCTAACAACCCTAAACCAAATGAACTCAAAACCGCCGAAAGCAATAAAACAACAGCTGGTCCCAATGCCCACATAAGCTGAGCTGTCCCGCAATGTCTTGCACGATTTTCAGCAGGAGCATTTTCGGCAATCAATGTCCACGAAGCAGCAACATCTGCCCCAACCGAAAGACCAACAATAATATATCCAATAAGTAACATCGGATAATTTACACCAAAAACAATAAGCAACATACCAATAATATAGAACAATAAATCATAAGTATAAACTAATTTACGTCCGTATAAATCGCAGATTCGCCCGCCGATTAACGCTCCAACCGCAGCAGATAAAGCATTGGAACTACAAGCACCAATAAGACCAATTTTATCAATTGTGGTAATTGTCCAATAGTCCAATCCATTAGTCCAAAAATATGGAATCCATATAGTAAAAGGAAGCTGTATAGGATCTTCTGCCATTTTAAGATACTTATCCCAAAGTGCTAAACCAGCACCGCCGGCTACTATTGAACCGGCATCAATGTAACTAGTCATCGAAGCGACAATTGTTTTTGTCCAAGTTGAATGTTGACCTTTCCGCTCAGTATTCCGCTTAGGATGAATAACACGAAAAATATAGGCAACAATTATTCTTATCAAAGTTAAAGGGTTCATAAAATTTAAGCACCGTTTCCGATGCGGTTAAAAATGTTAAGTAAAATGTAACGATTCATAACTAACCAATTACACGTTAAAATTCGTTTTTTATTTTTTTGTAATATATCAGCGGAATAATTTATTGTTCACGGAAACGCGGTCATCTCGACCGCATCTTTAGTTTTTTTTGACAGGATTACAGGATTACAGGATTGACTGGACTTTTAAATGATAAATTAAAAGAATCAAAACTTGAAACCATAACTTAGTTGATTAGTGATTTAAACTTTAGAATCCGTGCTAATCTCCGCATGCGAACTAACCGCTAATACTTGCTGTCTTTTCAGGACGATTCTAGTTTTATCCGTGAACGGCCGCCTTTTTCGTTACAAAAAATAATACCGAATTTTAAAATGTAATGAGTATATTCAATAGCCGCCCAAAAAAGAGACTATTGATTTACACTTTTTATTTTTTATTGTATCTATTCGCAACTGTCTTGAAAGGTAGGGGGATAATTTGAGTCAAAAAAAATTGCCGCAAATTCTTTTCCGGCTAAAAAATTTTTCCGAACAAAACAATTCAAAACAATTCAACAAAAAACAAAAAACAATAAAAAAATAATAAAAAAACTCATTCAGCCGAGATGATTGCGTTTTGTCTAAACAATAATTTTTTTATGTGAGGTAAAAAAATTTTTAACAGTTTTCATATCGACAAAATTCATATCACGAGTTGTACAGCATGAGTTGTATATTATGTAGTAAGGGTTGCACTGGTCATTACTATACTTTGAATTTTTCCAAAAAGATGCTCACGTAATATGGGACCAATGTCTATCGGCGACGCATTTATTGAAACACGTAATTTTCCGCGTGAAGTTGTTTTTACTTCTATCCAATAAACGGATTCGTCAGGTATCTGTTGATTAACCCATAAATCAATTGAATCACGGATAGAAATAATTTTATCTCGTGCGGAGCGAAATTCTTGCCGTTCACCTGCGTCTGGTAATTTTTCGATTATTCGTCTCAAGTGTTCTGTTAATTTACTCAATCCTTCCGACAAATTATTTCTAAAACTTCCGGCTTTTCGGACTCTGCCGTTACCGCCTGAATGTTGTTTTATCCAATCAATGAGATCGCCGAAAAAAATATCTGAACGTGTTAAGCAATCTATTACTATTTTGCGTAACTCTTCAAATTCTGTTGTGTAATTATATTCGTTTTTTTTCTTTTTTTCACCAATGGTATCAATTTCATTATTGTTATTCTTATTGCTGAAATTACTATTCATCAACAATCCTTTTTGCGTATGTTCGTTATACAACCGGTTCAAATTGTACTCAACTTGATATTGTGTTACAGAAATTCCTATATGCTCCGAAGCTACTTGCTCGATAGTATGAGCTTCATCAAAAACTAGCATATTGTAAGTTGGTAAAATTCCGCCGCTTTGCATCCGCAACATGAGATCACTGAAAAATAAGGCATGATTTACAATCAAAATTTGTGCATTTACAATTCGTCTTCGTGTTTTGTTGTAAAAACATTTATCGTTCCACTTGCAAATTTTTCCTGTACAATTCCCTGTTTCACAACATATTTCTGCCCAGATTTCCCAAGCCGGCTCCGGTATTAAACTCGATTTTGAGCCGTCTTCCGTTTTCTTAATCCAATCGTGTAAATGCTCGAATTCACGTTGTTGAAAATCATCCCAAAGAGTATTCAACTTTTGCGAAACAGCATAAAATCGGCGTAAACAAACATAATTACTTCGACCCTTAACTAATACCGCCGTAAACTCAAAAGGTAACACTGAACGAAGAAACGGAATATCTTTCTCCATAATCTGCTCTTGTAAACTAATTGTATGAGTCGAAATAATAACTCGCGGAAAGTCCGTTTTAGAAACTTGACGATCAAATTGATAAGAAACTTCATTATCTATCTGATCAGATAAATCAGGCAGCAGATCAAACGAATCGGGCGAATAATTAATGTCAAACGGAATATCATATTTGACATTACAATCAGTCGAAGACTTATTACTCGGAACGACAGATTTAATCGGCGTATTATTTATCGTTACGTTATTTGCCGAAGATTTATTCGTACTTGAATCATCTTTTTGATTTCCGGCTGTTTGCAAAATAGCGGGTATCAAATATGCAAAACTTTTGCCGACACCAGTTCCCGCTTCAACTAAAAGATGCTGTTTCTTAATAAATGCACGATTTACCGCTTCAGACATCGCAAGCTGCTCTTTCCGCAACTCGTAATTCTCAAGACGTTTCGCAATCGAACCATTGACTCCAAGAATATCAACTGGAGTTATCATATTGTTGTACTGTAGTTAGGAAACATTACTCTAATTGATAATGTTTCAGTGAAATTTTGATTGTGTATCTGGTTAAATGTTTTCAATATTATTTGAGTATAGTCTGAAAAAACATTTGTTGTAATATATCAGCGGAATAATTTATTTTTTTGCGGGATTGCAGTCGTCTCGACCGTATCTTTAGGCGTTTTTTGTACAAAAAAGATGCAGGCGGGACGCCAGCGTTCCCAGCTAAAATATTTTTTAGTAATTCACTTAAATTTAAAATCTAAAATCTAAAATTACAAAATCTGTGTTCTCTGTGTCCTCTGTGGTTAATAAAAAAAATAATCCGCTGATATATTACTAAAAAACGAATTTTAAAGTGTAATTGGTATATATTACAAAATTTCTATTTTCAATTTATCCCAAAGATTTGGAATTGGAGCTTGTAAATTTATTTGCTGTTGCGTAATCGGCTCGATAAATGAAATTGAACGGGCATGTAATGCAATTTCTCGATTTCTTTCGTCGTTAAAATTTTCACCAAACGATAACGTTGCGCCGTAAGTTGCATCACCTAGAATCGGATGACCATGAGCCGCCGCTTGTAATCTTATTTGATGCATTCTGCCGGTTTCAAGTTTTATTTCAAGAAGCGAAAATAATTGACCGGAAAATTCAAATTTTTTTAGAACTCTGTAATGTAAGATCGCTACTTTGGCATCTTGAATTATCGGCTCTACGATTTCTGCAACCGGACGATTAGGTATTTTCCGCATGTAATCGATCCATGTCCCGCTAGAATTTTCAACATCTCCAGATACTACCGCCCAATATATTTTGTTAATTTGACGTTTCTCAAATTGCCTAGAAAGCCGATTCGCAGCACGTGAATTTTTACCAAAAAGAATTACACCCGATACCGGACGATCAAGCCGATGCGGTATGCCTAGATAAACACTCGAAATATCAATGTCAGTGTTCGTGTTCGTGTTAGTGTTAGTGTTATTAGAATTAGAATTACAATTAGAATTAGAATTACTATTGACCGATTCATTCAACTTGTTCCAAAGATACAATTTCACTCGCGATTCCAACGAATCTACTTCCCGCACAGCTTGAGTAAGCAAACCAGACGGCTTATTCACCGCAAGCATAACATCATTTTCAAAAATAATTTCTATCACAATAAATCTCTCTAAATATTTCAGTTGAATATTTGTTTCGTAGATTGTTACTCTACGCTAATGCCGATTGCCCTTTCAGGGCGATTCTAGTTTTATCCGTGAACGGTCATCTTTTTCGTTACAAAAAATAATACCGAATTTTAAAGGACAATGAGTATATTACCTTATTTTAAAAATTCATAATCTCAAAAAAGTTTGAAAAGCAATTATTTTGCTGAAATATTATTTTAGTTTATCAATTCTGTCTAAAGATATGTTTTGAGAAGTTTCATTAGTTGAATAATCCGGTACTTTGAACGGTTTTAAGTTTCCGAAATACGATGCCCATACGATTTTAATTTTTGGTTCTGTTTCATTTATAATTTGTTTTATTTGATATGGTTTTCCTGTCATTAGTTCTTTACTGAACATTTTTATAACATTCGCAGTTTCTTTTGCTGTGCTTTTGGAATTTTTTAATGAATGCGCCATCGCTAGCGCAGCGATTTCACATTTTGTCCGCTCAACTGCATAGAATTGCATGAAACGCGGAATATCACGTAACAAAAAAGTCGATGTAATTAACTCATCCGGTGTATCATATTTTTCACCTAACGTATGCAAAATTTTTTCGATAACGTCCCGCCGCATATAATACGGCTGCTCACACTCGCCGATTATCTTTTGCATTGACTCAAGGAAGAAAACATGATCCCACGCCCAATTCTGATTTATTTTATACTCGAAACGGTTTTCATCACGTTTTGCAAGCTCGTCGAGTTCAGAATTTTCAAAAGCATATTCAATTCCCAAAGCTAGAATTAAATTAAAAGTTTTCATTCCGCTTGCCCGATAACCGATAAACGTTTTCGATTCTTCACTCCATGTTTCAAGCTGCTCTAGTATAATCAAGAACAGCTCGCTTAAATCTTCCTCTTCAAACGATTTCGCAAACACTACATTTTGAACTAAATCAATTGCTTTGAGTCTTGTTTGTGCGGCTGCATATCTCACCGATAAATTAGGTACATCCGCAGTGAGCTGTGCAATACGAAAAATATAAGCAATTGCAATTACGGCATCACGGATTTTACCGGCACGAATTGCACGTGCTATCGCATACTCCTCAAGAATTATATAGTCATCTAAATAACCGGCAGAAGAAATATCCGGCGTTTCACCTATGCCGTCGATATTAATTATTTCAAAAGAATATGCGGTTTGTTCGGCGTCATCAAGCATTTTTCGTACAGATAATCTTTTTTGATCTACGCGTTCAAGTACTTCTTCGGCTTGCAGCAATGCGTTGTCATTAACTTTTTCATTTATAAAAATAGGCTCTTTACGGAGCAGCTCGAACTCGCCGCGATTATCGTGATATATTTTAAATTCACGTTTAAGCAGTACGGCAAGATTTTTGTCAGACGGAACTTTTAACTTAAAAATATCGCCGGGTAAAGCGGACGCTTGAAGCACTTTTTTTATTTCTCCGGTAAGCTCACGATTCTGGTATGTTCGAGTTGTTTCAATACCGGTAAAACGTTTGCCCGGAATATTTTTTATACCTGCATATTCAACTACCGCCGGTAAAATAATACCGCCCGAAATAGAACTATTCTTCGGCGATTCATAAAATAATCCGACAAGAATACTACACGTAATTATGCCGGCAACAAATAATGTACAAATTACAATCAAAGGCTTGGTCGATTGAGATGATTTGCGTTTTACATTATTAGGTATCGTAATATCGTTGTCTGAATTATCCGGCAATTTATTAATGTCAATTTTGCCGCCGGATAATATTTGACTCGAAGATATATTTTTGGAATCTAATTTACTCATCTGATTTTTTGTAATGTTAAATATACGCATCGTACTAGAATTTCGGCAATACAAGTAAGTATTCAGTAAAACCCGCATCCCAATAGATAAGCAGGCAGATCGAACCGAAAATTAAAGTGTGAGCTGTTGAAAATTTTTTGTTTTTTACATAATTTTGTAACGAAATATTATTTTGTAAATACAGAAACAAAATTAAACAACTATAAATATAACGAATCACAACGTAACTGTCTATTAAAATTGTAATCTATCAGCAGAATAATTTTATTGTTCTCGGCAACGCAGCCGTCTCGATAACATCTTTGGGAGTTTTTTTGACAGGATTACAGGATTTTTAAATAAGTTAATTTCTAAAAACCTAATATTAAAATTTATTGTTAGAAGGAACGCGGTCGTCTCGACCGCATATTTAGGCGTTTTTTGTACAAAAACAGTGCAGGCGAGACGCCTGCGTTCCTCCTAATATTAGTTTTTAGAAGT
>JAITKS010000426.1 GCA_031278315.1 Planctomycetaceae bacterium
ATTTTTTTTCGTCTATTTCGTTTTTTCAAAAAAATTTGAAAAACAAAAATTCTACTGAAATATTACAAAATATTCTCCTCTCTGTGTTCTCTGTGTACTCTGTGGTTAATTTAAAAAATTCTATCATCGGAAATTCCGAAGATAGAAATTCAGAATCGTCTCTTTATGTATTGATTAAATTCAGATACGATGTTAAATTTGTCCTGATTACAATCCTTGACATCATGTCTAGCTTCTTAAATTAAAAAAATTTCGTCCCGTAAAAAATAACAAACCATAATTTACACAATCAATAACAAATTCTAATGACCCCTTGCCGAAAAATATAGATTATAAAAAAAGAAAATTTGTAAATTTACTCTTGCAATTGGACTGAATTTTTTCATTTTTTCTAGTTTGAAAAAAAAGAAAAAATTCTGCCAATCTGCTTGATTTTACTCACCACAAACCTTAATTTAATAAATCAATCCCAATCAATGACAACAATATTACTTGGTACAAATAATCGTAAAAAAGGTATAGAACTTTTAGAATTGCTCTCGCCTTACAAAATCGATGTGCTTACTCTCGCAGATTTTGACCGTAAATTAGACGTGATCGAAGACGGTCAATCTTTTATTGAAAACGCCCGCAAAAAAGCTGCCGAATACGCACGATTCTTTAACATGATTACAATCGGTGAAGACAGCGGTCTTTGCGTTGATGCACTCAACGGCAGCCCTGGTGTTTACTCTGCACGGTTCGCCTCAATCGATAACAATAACATAAACGCATCCGATGAGTTAAATAACAAATTATTGCTGACAAAATTATCTAATATCACAAAAGAAAAACGAACAGCCTCTTATACTTGTGCCGCCGCTATCGCTGACCAAACCGGTAAAATTATAGGTGAAACTGAACAATATTGTAAAGGCGAAATTTTATTCGAACCCGCCGGAAACGAAGGTTTCGGATACGACCCTCTGTTTGAAATTATCGAATATCATAAAACATTTGGTTCTTTATCTCCCGCCGTAAAAAAAGCAATAAGCCACAGAGCAAGAACAATAAGAAAACTAATACCAATAATAACAAATCTCTAAAATTGTATTTTAAACTGTCCGCATTTTAAATTTCAGGTGAATACAAATTTTTTATTACACTCTTATATCTTATATCTATTTTTTATTTTATTTTATTCTATTATCCTATCGCCGAAATTAATTGTACAAGTTGTATAACAATATCTATTTTTACAATTATTCTTATGCTATTATTCTTGCAATTCTTATTCTTGCAATTCTAAAATTCAACTGAATAATTACAAAAAATAAAAAAAGAAAATCAGTCTTGACAGAGTTTTAAAAAATTCAGATAATCCGGCACCTTTGAATAGACGGAATATTTCACTTTAATTTTCGTTCTTTTAATTGTTTCACATTGTCAAAAAAATCGAGATAAATTATTGACGAGATTATGCGTGGATTATTTAAGATAGGCGAAGTTTTAGGAAAAAATAAAACTTTTTTTAAAAAAAGACAAAATTTATTGTTCAGTTTTATTTTTTATTCCGATTTTAACAGTAATACCGAATTTCTAGTTATTTTGTTGTCTGGTTATTTTGTACATATTATTGTACATTACTAATCTCAACATAAACTATTAATTTGATATAACTTTCCACTTGAAAATTCATACAATATAACCATGTATTGTTTGCGAAATTATGCTCAAGTGCGAAGTTAATTAGTGTGTAATTGTATGAGTGTTAACGATATAATCGTTTTTTGTTTTTTTATATTGATATTGACATTGACATTGTTTTTTGTTAATCAATCAATATTTGAACTCTAGGCGAATATGTCCGGCATTGTGTCAGTTAAAGACATTATGCCATAAAAACTACATGGAAGTAAACAAATGCGAACAAAAACAAAACTTTTATTAAAAACGATAGTGTTGGTTGTACTCGCAATTAGTACAATTAATACAATAGGTTGTAAATCGAAAGGCGGACCTTGGTACGATGTTCGTTCTTATAAATTTTATAACCCATTGCGGCCGGAAGATCATGCAAGCTATGATAACGCTCCGTCGTCAGTTGCTAACAATCAAATAGTAAAACCTCACATAGATCAAGGAGTTGAGATCAAACAGCCCGAAGGCGGTTACTACGAACAACGTAAAGATAATAACGTTTTCGCCTCAACACCGACTAATGGTCTAACTGGAACAGGAGTAGAATCAGGTTACCCAATTCAAAAAACTGTTTATCATAGTGAACAAGTTAATGTACCGCCAACTACACCAAATCCTTACAGTGATCCATCATTGCAGTACAATAACGGATTGAGTAATAATCCAGTATCGCCAATAACAACAACTGGATATAATCAGCCGCCAAATAATAATTTGCCAACAGGTTATAACTACAACAGCGAAGTAAAAAATGATGCTAATAGCTTGAATCACGGTTATACAGGATCAAACAATCAGCAGGGTAATCCTTCAGGACAAATTTATAGTGCAGGAAATTATTCTGCCGAACAAGTAACATATCCACAGCCAACTCCACAAGTGTCCGGAAATGTCAATAATAACGGAACAATAACCGGACCGTTTGCTACCCCGCCCGGACAACCGACAACAGTAAATCCCTCGATATACGGTAATAATCAAAATCAACCAAACAATCCTCCTGCTCAACCTAACTTGCAAAATTATGGTAATGGTACTATCAATTCAGCAAGCGGCTCAAATTATAACAACATGACATCACCAGCCTTTTGACAACAATGATTATCATAAGTCTCATTTTTACACACACTTGTTGATTGTAAAAAAACATGTAAGGTTCTAACGTCAAAAAAAGACGTTAGAACCTTTTTTTGTAATGACCATAACCAATCAGCTGAATCTTATACAATAAATTTTATACAACTCGTACTATAATTTCGACAATACAAAATACATATTCAATAAAAACCAATTTCCAAATAGATAAACAAATAACTCAAACCAAAAATTAAAATGAATACAACAACTTAAAATTACAAGAACATTAAGAACAAAAAATTATAGCAGGTCATATAAGACTGCTTGGTTTTTTGCTTTCGATTCAGTTGTAATTTGCGATTATTCTATACTCGCCGCAAAAAAATAACACAAATTTCAAATTGACAATTTTAGATCACACTGATTTTATTCATCATTAATTTGCAATAATTAGATTGACATTTGAAAACAAATTTATTAGTAACTATTCAGTAGGCATTTTGAATTTCCGTCAGCATAATTTCCTGTCATCCTCTCCCTTCCTTTTTTGTAATGATTGGATATACTTATTCGCCTTAATGTTATTTATTGCTTTTCAGCAGTCAACCTTTAACCCAAACAATTAAACGGACACAACGAATAATAATGACTAAACAACATAAAAAAACAACTGCTAAATCAACTAGAACAACTAGATCAACTAGAACTAAAAAGTCCGCAGCTGAGGCATTTTACACTGATTCTAATTCTCCTAAATCATATAGTTGGAATAAGCCGATAGATAAACAGTTCGTTAAGACATCAGTAAGTCATGACATATTTTTCACACTGGTTTTTCAAATCAAAAGAGTAGCCATAGCATTCATGACTTTTATTTTGCCTCCTGAATTACACAAACAATTAGATTTGTCGAAAATACAAATATCAATTCGCCAATTCCGTGATTATTATTTCAATGAATTGCGCAGCGATATGGTTTATAACATTCCGCTTAAACATCCTGCTAATAATAATGACAATCAGGTTTGCTTTATAATCGAACATAAAAGCTACGATGATCCGCATTGCATGTATCAACTGCTAAATTACGAGAAACAAATAATCGACAACGAAATTAATTTGGCTAAAAAACAAAAACGTTATTCAAAACAATATAATATCCCAACTACTTTTTTAATAATAATACATCACGGTAAAGACAATTACACGGCTTCGGTCGAACTTCGTGATGAGTTTTTGCAATTAGACGGCATAGACCCATCTTATATTCTTAGTCAGCGTGCATTTTTTTGCGACTTAAAAACAAAATTAAAAGAAGACCTACCTCATGATCCTGAAGCCCCAGAACTTTATGTTGCATTACGACTGATGCAAATAATAACAAATAACGACATCGATTCATTATTACAAGAAGACGATATATATGCAGAATTAGAACCTCACGCACAAGACCCTGAAATACATAAATTTTCACGCCTTTGTACGTATTATGTATTTGATAGTAGTCACAATTTAACAGACAACGGTGAAAAACAATTCAAACAAAAAATATTAAAATTATTAAAAGGAGACGAAAACATGTTGTCACCAATCGCCCAACGATATCTCTCTAGAGGTATAAAAGAAGGTGAAGCCAAAGGTATTGCCAAAGGTATTGCCAAAGGTATTGCCAAAGGTGAAGCTAGAGGTATTGCCAAAGGCAAAGCTGAAGTTATAGTTAACGCTATTTTGTCCATTTTGGATATAAAATTTGGCGAAGTATTTGAGACAGTTCAAGAACCTCTTAAAGAAATTACAGTTGTCAATTATCTTGAGGAACTCATGCAGTTTGCCAGAAAATGCGATACATTTGAAGATTTTTGTAAGAAATTGACATCAATAAAACGAAAATTTAAAAAATCGTAAATATTAAGGAAATTTATTGTATGTTTTATTCGGCTTTTAGAATTTGTCATTATTTTGTTTGTTTTGTATTTTCAAGGAAAAATACAATTTAAAATTATCAACATATTAGACACACCTACGAAATCGTTAATTCCTATTTTGTCCGGTTTACCGTGATATTGAGAGAATGGGGATTGTTCCAAAAAATTAGTAGTCATTTTAGGAAAAAAACTATGTACGACGTACCAATTGGCGTATTTACCAGTATTGATGCGGGACTTGGTGTTAATTTTGATGTGGTTTGCGAACTCGGTGTGAAGACGATTCAACTTCACACGCCGCGTCGGGAAAGTCGCACAAATGATTGTGCCTCTGCATTTTTGTATAAATTGAATGAGAATGGCATTAGAATAACGGCAGTATTTCTTGGATTTGAGGGTGAAAGTTATGAGACAATTGAAATAACTTCGCAAACAGTTGGTTTTGTACCGTCGAAAACGCGGGCGGCGAGATTGGTTGAAGCATTTGAGATATCTGATTTTGCGAAATTGCTTGATGTAACGTATATCGGGTCGCATATTGGTTTTGTGCCGCATGACAGACGGTCGAGCGAGTATGCAGAAGTCGTTGAGACGATAAGATCGCTTTGTAAATATTTGCAAAAGAACTCGCAATCACTTATTCTTGAAACGGGTCAGGAATCTGTTCAATTGCTTATAAAATTTATTGAAGACGTTGCGTGTAATAATATTTTTATAAATTTTGATCCGGCGAATTTGATTTTGTATGGTATTGGAGAGCCAATTGAGGCGTTAAAGATGGTCGCTAAACGTGTACGAGGTGTACATTGTAAAGATGCTGTCGCGACAACTGGTACTCCCGGAGTTGATTGGGGACGGGAAGTTCCTTTTGGGCAAGGCGAAGTCAATGCCGAAAAATTTATTAAAACTCTAAAAGAAATCGGATACAAAGGTGCTTTAACTATTGAAAGAGAGATACCTGAACAACCGGAACGTCAAAAAGAAGAAATCGGAAATGCAATAAATTTGATAAATTCAATTAAAACAAAAATCGAGTAATCTCCATAATCGAGAGACAACTTTGAGAATATCGAATATTAGAGATTAGATTATTTGTAATATATCAGTGAAATTTCTCAAAGATTTCAAATTCATTTTTTGACTAACCTTATTTTTCACTTTATTTTTCATAAAAATAAGGTTGAAAATAAGGTTGGTTTTAAAAGTCATAAATCAAAAAAGTTGAAAACAAAAATTCCACTGATATATTACGATTATTTAATAATCAGTTTTTGTAATTAATATAGCCGGTAGAATTTTGTTAAATATGTAAAGAAACACGGACAAAGAAACGCGTACAATCACAGAAAAATCGGAGGGAGAGTGTCTTGACAAAAACGATTCACGGGCGATATGAGAATGTAATTCATATTAAACTCGTGAATCGTTTTGTTAAGAAAATTAGGTGAAAATGAGATTGGTGAATTAGTGAAAAATGAAATTGAAACTTTTGAGAGATTTCACTGATATACTATAAAATTACGAAAATATGTTACAAAAATTTTCTATTGGATAGTTTCTTGTTTTTTATTTGAGGTGTTGTTTAGTAATTTTATTATTTCTTGAATTATCAAGTCTGTGTCGTTTAGTATTGTTACTGCGTCGATATTTTTTTTCCATTTTGGTTTATTGCGTTGATCAAATACAGTAACTCCTCTTGTTAGTGAATTTGTTGTTTCGATATCGCATGGCAATTCTTCTGTTTCAGTGAATTTAGGCCGAGTTGCCGCGATATATGTAATTAAATCTTGAATATGTATTCCTTCCATACCGTAGAATTGTCTGTATCCTCTAAAGACTGGTAATAGTATATTGCGATAAAATTGTCCTACTTTGTTATCGTTTATTAATTTATCCAAATCGTCTAGTGTAAAAATTAAATCATCGGTTACATCAAGCGGGACGATTGTTTTCATACATTGCGAGTCTAATACAGTTTTTGCTGCGATTGGATCAGCATAAATATTAAATTCTGCGCATGGGGTAACGTTACCATTTCTTGATATTGTTCCGCCTGAAATATAGATATGCCGAACTAGATTAGGTAAATCGGGATCACGAATAAAAGCTCTTGCGATATTTGTAAGCGGCCCCAAGCATATAATCATAATGTTTTCGGGATCACTTCGTATTGTGTCGCAAATAACTTTTTCTGCTTGATGTTGCATTCGTAATTCTGCAACTGGTAATGCAACACCGCAAAGTCCGTCGTTACCGTACAAATGACAAAAATCAAAAGGCAGATCAATATCGGCTGCGGTTCCCATTCCGATACGCGGTAAACGCGGAGGATCAATAAACTCAATCAATGCTTGTAAGTTCCTTGCAGTTACGGCTGCCGGAACATTACCGCCTACACTTGTTACTGCAACTACTTCAACTGCAGAGTCGAATATCATCGCGCAAAATGCTAATGCATCTATTACACCCGGATCAATATCTAACAAAACTTTTTTTGGCATTGACAAATTTCCCTAATAATTTTTTATTTAGAATTAAAAATTTCGGCAATATTTCGAAGGCGGATCATACGTAGTGTGATTGACTTCTTATGTTATTGCGGATTGTTTCTACATGACGAATTTGTGTACAATTTTTGACTCGAAAACAAGTTGTATTGACTAAAAACTATTGCAACTTTTATTGACAATATTGTAAATTACGAAAAATAAAAAACGAATTTAAAAGTACAAAATGAATAAGATTGAAAATAAGTTAGTTTAAAATTTATAATTTCAAAAAAGTTGAAAAATAAAAATTCTACTGATACTGATATATTATTTTTTTAACTTGTCTAACTTATAAAATCAGAATCTGTCAAGACCTTAAACGCTTCAATATATTTCTCTCTTGTTTTCATAACGATGTTATCAGGTAATTCGGGCGGCGGGCTGTTTTTATCCCATCCGCTGTTTGTCAACCAATCGCGGACAAATTGTTTGTCATAAGATGGTTGACTTTTGCCGATTTCGTATGTATCTAAATTCCAAAAGCGTGAGCTGTCCGGGGTGAGAAATTCGTCGATAATGAGTAATTCATCCTTTGAAAAACCGAATTCGAATTTTGTATCAGCGATTATTATTTTACGTTTTAGTGCATATTCACTAGCTGCTTGAAACGCTTTAATTGATAATGTTTTTACGGCAATTGCAGTATTTTCGCCGACAATTTTTATAGCTTGATCGAAAGTAATGTTCTCATCGTGTCCTGTTTGTGCTTTAGTAGAGGGAGTAAAAATTGGTTCTGGTAAACGTTGATTTTCGAGTAATCCTTTTGGCAATTTTATTCCGCAGATTTCGCCTGTTGAGCGATATTCTTTCCATGCTGATCCTGCTAAATAGCCTCTAACGACGCATTCAATCGGCACTGTTTTACATTTAATACCTAAAGTCGAGCGGCCCGCAAAAATAGACAAGTCGGTTCCTGAAGGAAACGGCATCCGTGAAACATCTGTTTCCAGTGCATAATGACGGATTCCTAATTTCTCAAACCAAAACATTGACATTTGATTTAATATCTTACCTTTATCTGGGATTCCTGTCGGCAATATCCAATCAAATGCACTTATTCTGTCGGTGCATACGAGCAGCAACAAATTGCCGTCGAATTCATAAATATCGCGAACCTTACCATGTTTAGGTTTGCAACCGGAAATTTCTGTTTTTAGTATTACTTTTTTTGTATTTATATTTGTACTCATTTTAAATTTTGTAAATATACGAGTGGAATATTTTAAACTATTTGTAATATATCAGTGAAATTTCTCAAGGGTTTTAAGATTAGTTTTAAAATTCATAATTCTTAAAAAGGTTGAAAAACAAATATTCTACTGAATTTATTACAAGTAAATTAGTC
>JAITKS010000427.1 GCA_031278315.1 Planctomycetaceae bacterium
CGCCACTGTTGGTAATAGTATAAGTATTAGTTAGATGAAAATAAGAACTCGATGAGCTATAAGTTGTCCCGCTACTATAATTATTATCATAATAATTACTATTAGTGATAATAACACCAGCAGAAATCGAACTATTATATGTAATCGCGTTGCCTCCGGTAATAGCAATAGGATTAGATTGAGCGTACAGATAATTTTCTGCGGCGTTAAAAAAAATTGTGTAACCGATGATTGCAATAAATATAGCGGTGACAGCAAAATAGTTTCTTTGTACAATAAATAGCAAAGTTTTCTTTAAGTAATAGTTTAACATTTGTAATTAGTCCGTGTAATTTTGTTTGAGGTTAGTTTTGACAAGACGTCATGGATTATTCACATATTACAGATAACAATTTAGTAACAATCTCAAGTTAGTATTGCAAAATAACTGCTAAAACGATACGTATAACTTTAAATATTCTCATTGAATCTTTGTCTTATGAATTGGTTATACATTGGTTCCGAGAGTTTTTTTGTTGTTGAAATAGTAAGTTGTTCGACTAGTTTGTTATCTAATTCATCTTGAAAAATTTCTTCAGTTCGTCCGCCGTGAAAGTATGGATTTTTTTGTTGTGTTGCTCTCATAGATTTTAACATTTGCCCGAACAAAACTTGTCCGACAAATTTATGAAACAATTCTCTAAATTTAAGATCATCAGAGTTAGTATAATTATTTTTTTCTTCTGTTTGATTTGCTTCTAGATGTGTAATCTCATTTTTTGATATTGTATTTTTTGCGTTTTCCGGTTGTTGATTTACTACAATATTTTTGTTTTGTCTAGGTTGATATGTATTGACAAAATTTTTGTTATTACTGTTATTATTTGAACTCAGCAAAACTTCATCGCTGTTATCTAATCTATAATTTTTGACAAAGTTGAAATCAGTATTTTGAGCAGTAACAGTATTTGTCAATAATTTGTTTGGTAATAAATTTGTAATGTTCGTTATCATTTTTTGATAGTTTTATAAATAGTCACAAAATTTTGAAAAGACATATTTTTTTCGTAATATTTCAGCAGAATAATTTTAAACTAAAACTATTCTTATATTCCTACTTGAATTTTCGGTATTTGTTTTAAACATGTATTAATCAAACTAGCCCTGCAAGGGCAATCGGATATTACTCAATAATAGCAGTTCGTGATTCGAACTTAGAACCGGTACTAATTTCCGCATGCGAACTAACCACTGACCACTAACCACTAACCTAACTATTTTCCGGCATATATTACATCGCCGATAATAGCACCTTTTTGATGCAGTGCTTTAACGATATCTATCATATCTTGAGCCGATAATCTTAAAGCGTCCATTGAGGCTTGCAAAGCTTTTAATTTTGTGTTTGTTACAGCTTCTCCGTTAAATTGTTTTAATTTTGTTTCGGTGTCAACATCGATAAACCTTTGCGGATTTATTTCTTGTTCCGGCGGCACTACAGGCGGACGTATTTCAACCTCGACATTTTTATGCGAAATAACTACCGGACGAACTTGCACGTCTTCATCGATAATAATTGTTCCGCTTTTTTCATCTATTAAAACTTGCGGCTGCATTGGTATATTTATTAGAATTTCAGTTGCAAGTAATTGATCCATGAATTTCATTGGATTTCCGTAATTCTCTTTCGGCAACCTTACGACGACATAACTTCCATCGATAGCTTTAGCGATTTCTATACTTTGATGTTTAAATTCATTATTTATACTTGAAGCGAGATTGAATGCCATTCTCATATTTGCGTGTTCCGGTTTTAGTACCAATGTAACACAACCGGATTTAATATATGGATTATTGAAATCTGCTGTCAATCGGCATCCTTTTGTTATAAAAGCGTTATTAGGTTTACCTTGAATTTCAGTAAGATTCCCCCATGCCATACCTTGAATAGGCGATTCTTCCGGCGGTAAAGGAATAGGCGCGAATAATTTCATTTGTGATAATCGTCCGCCTGCTAAACTTTTTGCGTTACCTGCAGACACAACAGCGCAATCGATAAGATCACCGCTGCGGGCTCCGTGAGCTGGAATTGTTGCAGAAACCTCAACGAGTGCGCTGTTACGAGAAGAACTAATTGCTTTAATATCGCTTTCAGGTAAACCGGAACGAGTCAATAACTGTAAGATTGATTTTGCTGTAGGACTAAAATTCTTGAGATCATCACCGGTGCCGCTAAGTCCTGAAACTATACCGTAGCCGTGAATCACCGTACCTTCTTGACCTTTAACGCGGGCAACATTTTCAACTCGCAATGCCGCGCCAAAAAGATCAATGCAAATATACAATGAAAAAAAACTCAAAAAAATGCAAAATAAGAACTTAAATAACATCTTGCAAAATAAATGTAAAAATAACGATTAATAAAAAATGTTAAACTTTACCGAATATAACGGTAATAACGGGTACATTAAAATCGTACAGAATATCAAAAATAATTAAAATTTTTTAGAATTTTTCGTAATATTTCAGATTAAATTTTTATTTTTCAACTTTTTCGGTAACTACTCAGTAGAGTGACCAATTCCGATTTATTTATTAACCACAGAGAACACAGAGAAAGAATATTTTGTAATTTGTGATTTAAGATTTAGTTATCTATCAATCCGTGTAATTTTTGTTCTCAAAATTTTTTGTAATTTTAAACATGAAATACACGAACAAGAGCTATATCAAGAAGTCCCGCTAGGGACGACACTTTATTGAGATATGAGAATGGGTAAAATCTGAAATAACCGTGTCGTCCCTGCGGGACTTCTTGATAGTTAGCTTATGCCGTAACGTAGAGACACAAGGTATTGTGTCTTTATTGATTGTCTGGGGTTTAGCGAGTCAACAAAAATTCTACTGAAATATTACAATATTATTTACTTTCTTTAATTTTGAAAGGAGCTTCTTTTGGCAGCTTTTCAATGATTTTTGGATTTTTCAGAGTCTTAATATATTTAGCCATAATATCATCACTCAATTCATAATTTATTTGTGTGGGCATTCCTTCCCATAGAACCGCACCCTTGATTGGTTCTATTAAAACAGCATGCGGAATACCCGTAACATTTAATGCTTTTGCAAATCGGCGTTTTGTATCAACCGCAACAGAGGATTTCATATTTGCGAATTTTAAATTACCTTGCATTTCATTTAACTCTTTTTTGCCTGTTTCACATATTGATATGACTACAAGCTCATCTTTGTATTTTTCTTGGAAGAATTCTAACAAAGGTAAATTTCGCCTACAGGCTGGACACCATGTTGCCCAAACTTCAATAAGAACAAATTTACCTTTAATATCTTTGGGCGGTTTGTTTGCCCAATATTCAATCTCGATAGTACCATTTACAATTTCACCTATTGTTTGATATTTAACAGAATTCGCCCATATCATTCGTAACCGTTCAGTTTGATTTGTTCCTTCGATCAAATTTGCGCTTTCAACTAGCCAAGGCTGTTTGACAAGGTCGATTTTTGAATTGGATTCTTTTTTGCTCTCATCTTTGGTCTCGTCTGCAAACATGAAATTAGCTGCAATTCCGAAAAGTATGAGAATTAATATTGTAGTTAGGTTTTTTTTCATTTTAATTTTTTTGGTTGAAGGAAATTCTAAAAATCCCGCATAAAAGTTTTATTTTTAGAAGGAACACAGTTTGCCGCATATTTTAGATGTTTACAACGCAGGCAAGACATTGACATTCCTCCTAAATGCAGATTTTAGAAATTCCCTTGTGTTGAGTGATAAATTTCATATTTGTATAACCCGATTTTTCTCAGATCAAATCTTTGTCAATCGGTAGAATATGAAATGTAACTGTAACAAGTAAACGGTCAATAATTCTAATAATTGAATTGATATTTGCAAGTATCGTTGAGAACTATGATATACTATTCTCTCTTCAGTGAATTTGTAATATATCAGCGGAATTTTTTTGAGATCACGAAATACACGAAAATTATCTAAAAAATCTTTAAAAAATCTTTTGTGTTTCCGTGTAATTTCGAGTTTTTCATGTTAAAAAAATTAAAACCAAAATGTCAAAATAGACCGTTACGAAAATATTCCGCAAAATTTTATTCGTTGCGGAGTATAACAGCAGTTTAAACATCTAATTCTAAGTTTCCGCTCCATCCGAGTTTTGTACTTAACGTTTTGTAATAATTATTTCCTGGTGCGTCAATAGTTTTGAATGTACACGGGGCACGCGAAATTCTGATTAAATCATCGGGTTCGACTCTTGAAACTTCAATTCCATCTAATACTAATATTCCTTTCTGATGCGGACGTATTTCAAATAATCGATTAGGCGAATCAACCAACGGACGATTACTAAGCGTATGAGGACTAATCGGCGAAATAACTACCGCATCAATATCATTTCGTAAAATTGGACCGCCCGCAGAAAGACTATGTGCAGTCGATCCTACTGGCGTACTTAATATCAAACCGTCACATCTATACGTTGTAACCAAGTCGTTATCTACATATAACCCCAAACTAATAATCCGCGAAACCGATTCGCCCTGAACTAAAATTTCATTCAACACGATACTCTCAATTTCAGGATTTTTCGATTCCCCCCTAAACAATTTACAGTCAAGAAGCAAATGCTCTATTATCGGTAACTGTAATAAATCTGGCCGCGATAATAACGGAATAAGCTCGTTTGCTCGAACAGTCGATAGAAAACTAAGCGTTCCAAGATGAACCGCAATGACCGGAATCTGATTGTGTCCCATCTGATTCACGGCATGAAGTATAGAACCATCTCCGCCAAACACAATGGCAATATCCGCCCGTACTTGTGAAATATTTTCTTGACCGTAAAAATCGACCATAACAATTTTACCATGCCGTTCTATTTCAGGTCTCAACAGTGCCGCCGTTTCCAAAACACCTTCTCGGCGTCCATTACCAATCAATATTATTTCCATTTAAAATACTACTCCCAATATAACTGTACTTTCCAAAAAAAAAATTTAATGACAAATATCCTTATTTTCAAGTTTTTTTTAATGTATTTGAATTAAATGCACTTCTGTACTCCCATCAATGTTAGCGGTTAGTGGTTAGTGTATAGCGGTTAGTAATTAGTTCGCATGCGGAAATTAGTACCGGCTTTAAGTTCGAATCACTAATCACTCGACACAATTATTCCGATCACCCTTTCAGAGCGATTTTAGTTTAAAACGAAATACCGAAATTTAAAGTGTGAAAAGTATATATTACAGCACGTTGTAATTAGAAAAATAATTTATATGCGTTGAATGCTGGTCCTTCTACACATGTTCTTTGATATGTCCATCCGTTTGGTTCGTTTTCGTCTTTTATTTTTACGACACATCCATAACACAATCCAATTCCGCAACTCATCGGAGTCTCCAACGATACGATACAAGGTAATTTCAATTTACTCGCAACATTAAACGTTGCCTTCAACATCGGTGATGCCCCGCAACTAAAAATATGCGTCAATTCGTCTTTTCGATAAACATGTTCCACTAGCTCTGTAACCAATCCTTTAAATCCAATCGAACCGTCATCTGTTGCTACTCGAACATCGACACCAATTTTTACGAAATCATCAAGCGGTACAACTCTGCTCTTGTTTTTTGCTCCGTATAATAGCGTAACTCTGTTTGAATCAACTTTACTCAAATTTTCAGCCAACATCAAAAACGGCGTATGACCTACACCGCCCGCAACCAGTATTGTATGCTTCGACAACTCAATATCAAATCCTCGACCAAGCGGACCCCAAAAACGTACACGCAAACCTACAGTCAACTCCGAAAACCGCGACGTTACTCTGCCCGCAACAAGATAAATCACCTCAATAATATCATTATTATCACACGTTGTATCATTTCGTCGAACTCTGTAAATTGCAAGAGGTCTGCCCAACAATAAATCAATGTTATTAGCAAGACGAATCATAATAAATTGACCAGCCCGCACTACAGGAAAATTGCCCTCGACCGCAATCGAAAGTTTAAATGTAAAATCAGCAATACACTCATTCGCAATTACAATTCCCTCGCCGCTGCAAACCTTTCGCTGCGAACAAAACATACTCGAATCAATAATACCTATATCAGAATTACCGCTGCCGCCAACGGCATTAACACTCGAAATAGAATTACTGTTATCTATCAGCGGAATTTTTAAAGTCATCGTTATATTTGGTAATTTTAAAGATTAATCAAAAACAGTACAAATGTGTTTTAACATGCCTAGAAATAATTCACTGAATATATTACGAATTACTCAATTTGAATTTTAACCTGAATTTTGATCACAATTTTTATTTCTCACAACACGTAATTCGTCCTTCGTGTAAAATTTGAATGTTATTCCATCCGGTGCCGATAAAAATTTGTTTAACTTTTTCTGCGATCATTGGGCTAATTTCTAACAGAAAAAAGCCTCCCGATTTTATTCTTGCGTATGCTTGCGCCGATAATTTTTCTATTACTTCCGTTCCGGATTCGCCTGCTAATAGTGCGATTTTTGGTTCATAATTCTTTATGTCAACAGGAAGATTATCATACTCGTCTTGACTAACATAAGGCGGATTACTAGCAATAATATCAAATGATTTGTCCCCGATTTGATCAAATAGATCAGATAACACGAAATCTATATTGCCTAAAACTCCGGCAGACTTCGCATTCAATTGGGCAACATCAAGAGCCTCAGGCGAAATATCAATTGCCGTTATCGATAATGATTTCAATATCCGTGAATAATTCTTTGCGACAGCAACAGCAATTGCTCCGCTGCCTGTTCCTACATCGCAAAAATATTTCGTATTACTTGAATTGGAATTATCGTTACAATTATTATCCGCAAGAATTTTCAGTTTGTCTAAAGACTCTAAAACGAGCTGTTCAGTTTCAGGCCGAGGTATCAAGACATGAGAATTAACTTCAAATGAAATCGAATAAAACTCTTTGTTGCCGACAAGATACGCAGAAGGTTCACCAGCTCCGCGCCGTTTAACAAATTCACGAAACGTTGTGCGTTCCTGTTCCGAAGGCTCAGACGAAAAACTTGTATAAAGTTCTATCCGTTTTATTTGCATTGCTTTAGCAAGAAGAATCTGCGCTTCTAACAAAGGATTTTCAATACCTTTATTTTTAAAGAATTCTGATGTCCAATTAAGTAATCGTCCTACAGTCCATTTTTCCGCTTGTTCGCTCATTATGATTAATTAAATTATTTTGTAATATTTATCTGTAATTTTGTAACTATACCTTTAGTGGTCTCTTTGGCAACTGAGGTTGTCTTGTTAAGAAAATTAGGTTTAGATAAAAATGAGGTTGTCCAAAATAAACCGAAAATCGTTAAAAATATTCCGTTAAATTCCGTTATATTCTGCTGAAATATTACCGAAAATTATATTTTACGGCACCGGTATTGTGCTTAGAATTTGTTCAATAATTTTTTCAGACGTTGTTTCTTCTGCTTCAGCTTCGTATGTTAGAATAATACGGTGTCTCAATACGTTGTACGCAACATCTTTGACATCTTGCGGTGTAACGTAACTTCGTCCTGCTAAGAAGGCGGCAGCTTTTGCGCCTTTACCTAGAAAAATAGTTGCTCTTGGCGATGCACCGAATTCGATTAGATGCCGAATTTGTTTTAATCCCATAGCTTCAGGAAATCTTGTTGCCCGAATAATCGAAATGATGTAATCTTTCACACTATTGTCGATATAAATTTGTTCCGTTATTTGCTGCATTTTGACAATATCCGCTTCTGTAACAACCGGTTTGACATAAATTCGCTCGTTTGTCAAAGCTCTATCTAGTATAACCCGTTCCTCTTCTTTCGACGGATAAATAACTTTCAATTTCAACATGAACCTATCGACTTGTGCTTCCGGTAACGGATATGTTCCTTCTTGCTCAATTGGATTTTGCGTTGCCATAACAAGAAATAATCCTTCTAGCGAATAAGTTTCTTCACCGATAGTAATTTGTCGTTCTTGCATCGCTTCCAAGAGAGCCGATTGAACTTTCGACGGCGCACGATTTATTTCATCAGCAAGAACGAAATTTGCGAATATTGGTCCTTTTCGTGTTTTAAAAGTACCCTCGCTTGGCAGGTAAATCATTGTTCCGATCAAGTCTGCCGGCAGTAGGTCCGGCGTGAATTGAATTCGCTGAAATTTTGTTGCAATTACTTCAGCTAGAGATTTAATTGCAGTAGTTTTTGCAAGTCCGGGTACGCCTTCAAGCAAAATGTGTCCGTGTGTGAGCAGTCCAATCAAGAGACCGTTTATCATCGCTTCCTGACCGACTATCGTCCGGCCAATTTCCGCACGAATTGCGTTTATCTTGTCCATCTGACTTGTAACAAGATTACGAATTTGTTGTATATCTTCACTCATAATTAAATTTGTAATTTATCAGTGGCAACATTTTTTAGTTAATTGAATATTTAGCCTCTTAGCCTCTTAGTCTCTCAATAGAGACACAAAGTCTTGTGTCTTTACATTGGTGATTGTACGTGTTTTAACTTGACTAGAAATATTTCACTGAAAAAATTTTTTCACTGATATATTACGGAATATTTACTAGTAATTAAAATGGTATTTTACTCACTTACGTCATCACCGCCTACGGAAGTAAATAATTCGATTTCTCCGCTCTTTATCAATTTATAGATTTCATCTCTTATTTTTTCGGTGAAATCCGGATTTTCTTTTAGATACAATTTTGCTTTTTCACGTCCTTGTGCAAGTTGTAGATCACCATAACGAAACCATGCTCCGGACTTTGTAATAATTTTCTGTGCAGTAGCTAAATCTAAAATATCACCTTCATAACTTATTCCGCCGTTATGCATCATATCAAATTCTGCTGCACGAAACGGCGGCGCAACTTTATTCTTTACAATTTTTGCCTTTACTCTCTGCCCAATAATCGATTCGCCCTCTTTCAATTGTGCAATTTTTCTGACATCTATCCTACACGAACAATAGAATTTCAACGCTCTGCCTCCCGGAGTAGTTTCCGGCGAGCCAAACATCACACCAATTTTTTCACGAATCTGATTTATGAAAATAACACACGTCTTACTTTTTGCGATAATTCCGGTTAATTTTCGTAACGATTGACTCATCAACCTTGCCTGTAATCCGACATGCGAATCACCGATTTCACCTTTTAACTCTTTCTCCGGCACTAACGCTGCAACAGAATCGACCACAACCACATCAACAGCATTTGACTTTACTAACATTTCCGTAATCCGTAAAGCTTCCTCGCCGCTGCTGGGTTGCGAAACTAAAAGGCTCTCCAAGTCAACGCCTAGCCGTTTCGCCCAGCTTGGGTCCATTGCATGTTCCGCATCAATAAATGCCGCAATACCGCCGGACTTTTGAGCATTTGCAACAATATGAAGCGTCAGCGTTGTTTTCCCGCTCGATTCGGGACCAAATATCTCAATGATCCGCCCGCGCGGTACGCCGAAACCTCCAAGCGCAAGATCAAGCGATAAACTGCCCGTCGGAATACCAGATAAACTCGGCGTCCGATCAAGTCCGAGAGGCATTATCGCTCCCTCGCCAAATAATTTCTCTATTTGTGTTACAGCATTTTTAAGTTCGGGATTCTTATTGAATACCGTGTCAATTTTCTTAACTCGCTCCGATTTATTATCAGATTTAGATGAATCGGCAACGGCTTTTTTCGATTCTTCTTTTTTAAGGTCTTCTACTTTTTTTGACATAATATTTTTGTTACGTATTTGTTGGTTAATAAGTTCAGGCGAAACGCCTGCGTTCTCGGCTAAAATAGGTTTTAGAAATTCACTTAAATCTAAAAACTAAAATTACAAAATCTTCTTTCACTGTGTTCTTTGTGTTTTCTGCGGTTAATAAAAAAATATTCCACTGGGATATTACCTTCCGGGATATTACCTTGTTGTCAAAATTGCTTGACATCAACAAAAAGACACAAGGCATTGCGTCTCTACTGACATTTTGCAATATTCCAAAAGAATCTTGCAAAGGCTTTAAAATTTTTTGAAACGATTAAAAAATGTTTTTGCAAATTCGGCTGATATATTTATATTACTAAAATTCTAATTAGAAAAATTTCACTTACATACTATCTATCACCTTACGTACTATCAATTTTCTAAAAAGCGCATGCAATAAAAGTGTAGTTGTGCATTCTGCTTATTTTCTCTCCGCTTGGACTTTGCACTGGACAAAGTTCCCCGCAAGAATAACCGGTTAAATATGGAATTTTTGATTTTGCGAGAGAATCTCTCATAATTTCGAGTTCGGCAGTTGAATCTAAACCTAGTGTCCAATATCTTGCGGCACACGAGTAAATCAATAAACCGTTTGCATTTTTTTCAGCGTCCAATATTTTTTTCAAAATTTGTGAAGTAGTACGTAAAACGATTTCTTTGTTAAATCTTCCCGTGAGTAACGTAACACCATTGAATAATTCACCGCTGCAAACAGCTATATTGTCTTCATTGAATCTATTCATAGCTCTTACGACAGGAGTTGCGCCGTCTTCAAAATCCATTAATAACGGAATCATGTGAACAGAGCTTGGGTCTTTTTCATCTAGAGCTAGCCCAAGTTTAACCTTTAGATATTCAAGAATTGGAATATTATCAACAGAATAAAGTAAATTCCCCTTTGCTTCCGTAACAATACCGCGTTCTTCCCTTATGTCTTCGTCTGATATAGAGATGAGATAAAATCTTGGTATAAGATTTTTCGACTGAATCAAGATGAAAGCGAATCTATCGTAATAATCGTTTCCGTTATATAAAATTCGAGCTGCGTGGAAGTCGTGTGTGTTATCGATCGGCATAGTTCCAAACACGGGTACACCGCCTGAGATTTTCGATAACGTCGTTGCGACAAAATCTCCGCCGGCACCAAACGCCGCCGTTGCTAAAGGAAAATAACTAATAGCAAGAGCAGGCTTATCAGATAAATTGGCAGCCGCTTTTTCGTAAGCCTCACGAAGAACCGTTTCATTCCGTGATGTAATCGGATTAGTTAAACCAACGGTAAAATTTACGGAGTCGCTTGTTAATATCATTACCGTAAGAATGATTTCGCCAATTTCATCGTGTACCGCACTGCCAATCGTCGTAATTCCCGCAACAGGAAATGACAATTTATCACAAAGCGCACGAAACACACCAGAGTCAACAAAATCAGTTGAGCAATGAATTATACCAACTTTATTTTTGAGAAGTCTTTTTTCCAACTGAAGCTGTTCAAGAACTTCCGAAATAGCAAGATCAATATCATCGACTTCATAGGTGAAAGCTGTTAATGTTGTAATCATTTTTCTGTTGTAATTGTTGAAGTGGTTGTTAAATTATGATTTTGAATTTCACGTTCTGTCTGTTACATTCTGTCTGTTATTTCTTTCTGTTTATCTATCAGTTTATATATCAGACAAGACCGGCTTATAATCAACTAATTCAAAACACACACTTGTTTTTTTAAGGTTAAAGAATAATCGGGGCGAAAGGATTTGAACCTTCGACCTTCTGACCCCCAGTCAGACGCGCTAAACCAGGCTGCGCCACGCCCCGATTAATTGATCTCAACATAATATAACGAAATCAATTTGTGAGATTGTCCACAATTTCAGATTATCCGCAAGCCCCCCTGATCCAATTTTATAAACTGCTTTCACTAAATTTTGCAGCAGCTCATTAATTGCCGTTTCAATGCGGCAACTAAAAGTTATACATTTTTCAGACATTGACTTGTCAATAGTATTTTCAACAGTAAAATTGAGAAAACAAATTTATAGATTAAAGGAAATTTTAAATGTGCATTAAATCATAACTTTAAATTGTCATTGTCTCACGTTATTACCAAATGTCACTTTGAGGAGACTACTGAATAGTTACGAAATATTTATAAGAGTTGATAACTGATAGTAGCGATCTCACATGAAGATTAAATCCGAAACAACAATAATTCCGCATGCAAAACTAATT
>JAITKS010000165.1 GCA_031278315.1 Planctomycetaceae bacterium
GTTAATGTTACTAATTTTTCATACGTTTCGCGCGTGAAATATTTAGCACTGGTATAAAAATACCAAAGACTCATATCCCACACCGACAATAATAAGTTATGCTCACAAAGTTTATCTTGGAGCTTCTCAAAAAGTTGGATCGCTTTTTCATTTACTTCTTCACTGCGGGTTATCTTCAGGACATAAAAGAACAAATTCACTATATATTCATCAAGTGATTTAAAAGTATCCAGTGACTTATATAATTCTGCTTCAGACTTCTTATTTACGTCAAACGCAAGCAATGGATAGTTGAGAGAACATATACGTAAAATTGAATTCTCCGGTAAATCAAGTAGGGCAGCCATATTAGTCACGGCTGTGAATTCGGTCTCACCGCAATGGAAAATTATCGAGATTATACAAGGAAACAAAAAATTATCTGGTTTTCCAGCTTCTATCCATAAGTGTTCCCAAAGCGTGTTGATATAACGATACAACTGATAAAAAGCACCCTGATCGTTATTAGACTTGAAATCAATCAAAAAGTAAACCCATCTTGTATCGCTGTCTCTAAATGGCGCTCGATATAACATGTCGAAAAAATTAGCACGTAATTGACTAGTAATAAATTTCGTATCGACTATCTCAATACGATCAAGATCAATTTCATCTAATAGGTTCGGCAATGAACATATACGCTGCAAAAGACAACGCACTAATATAAGTATCGAAAAAATACACTTACAAAATGCGTCGTGATTATAAGTTTTAGGAAAAAGACGTAATAGTTCCTTTTTTGTTTTTACTTTAAAATAGAATATCTCGTTGTCTGAAGATTTGTTAATTGAATCTTTTGTTGCCACGTTAAATTTCCTCCTGTATTTTTAGGTTAGTTTAAGATGTAAAAAGTATATTAAAATTGTTATTCTAGTAATGCTGTTTCTCATGTTATTGTAATTGCGAAAATAAAATTTCAATTGAACAGCCGCATAATTTGCAAATTCGTGAAAACAAATCACCAACATGATTAACAATATCAAATCATACATAAAATTATTTTCACCGCAATAGGAAATAGTTATTACCGAAGTTTAATTGAAAGCAGTTACAATACAAAGTCTAAACGTATTACGGCTACAGCTCAACTTACTAAATTCAATGTTGACCGGATATTGCTTCGGCTACATTTTGAGTGTGTTCTCGTACTCGTCTGAAAGCATTTATTTGTGTGTTAAATGCAATTACTACCTGCGGGTCGCAATGTTCAGCCGACATGCGTTTGATAAATTGGTCTCGAACCGATTTTACTTTGCGAGTTAAATTATGTCCTTGAGCGTAAACTTCGGTCATCAAGTCGGTAACATTGTTTTTTCTTGTTGAATAAAATTGAACTACCATAGATGTATAAGATTTATTCAACTCGTGAATTTCTTTAAATTCAGCTTTTTGAGGTTGAGGGATTGCCAGTCCGTCTTTTCGTAATTTTATATCTGATTTTAATATTACGACTAGATAATCACTTATTGATTCTAATTCATCTGCCATTCGTATTTGTTGTTGAGCTGCTTCTGTCAGATCATGTGTAATATTTCCTGATAATAATCGTGCAGTGTAAGCGATGATTTCATCTTGTAATGTATCTAAAACTTCTTCGTCATGAAATGCGCTGTCGACTAGTTCTTTATCTGGTTGTTCTGATTCTGCGATGAGTACGACTTTCTCTGCAAGTTGGAGACATATATGTCCCATCCGAATAACTTCTATTCTTGAACGTTCAATTGCAATTGTTGGAGTTTCTAATCTGTGCATTCCTAGAGTTGTCAATCTTGATACGCCTTCGACTTTTTCTTCGGGAGCATCTTTAACGATACATCTTAAAATACTTGCAGCGATTCTTACAAACGGCAACATTAATAAAGTACTTGAAACATTAAATAACGTATGTGTCAAGGCTATTCCTGTTGATGGATTACGGATTACACCTGTTGAATCTGTTCCGACAACAAAATAAATCACGGGCATGAAAAAAATATTAAACACGAGCGTTGCACAAACAACTCCAATTACATTAAATGAAGCATGAAAAATTGCTGCGCGTCTTGCGTTAGTTGAAGTTCCAATCGAAGCAAGAATTGCAGTTAACGTTGTGCCGATATTTTCGCCCAACACGAGTGCAGCACCGGTTTCAAATTCGATTACTCCGAGCATCGCAAGAGAGATTGTAATTGCAATTGTTACCGAAGATGATTGTAAAATTATTGTCATCACACATCCTACTGAAACGCAGCACCAGATACCAATGTACGTTTTCGCCGAAAACGAGCCGATAATACGCGATATCTCTGGTGCATCTTTAAGCGAGCCGAATCCTTGTTGCATTAATTCTAGCCCAAGAAAAAGAGCACCAACACCCATTACTGCCATTGCCAGTAAACGTGTCTTTTCTGTTCTGGCGAATATATACACAAACGCAGACAAACCTAAAATCGGCATTCCGTATTGACTTATATTAAGAGTAAGTAACCATGCTGTTACTGTCGTTCCGATATTTGCTCCCATAATTACGCCGATTCCTTGAGCAAGTGTCATTATTTGACTGTTGATGAATCCAACAACCATTACTGTTGTTGCCGTACTCGATTGGATTGCAACTGTTGCGATTATTCCAACGAAAACAGCAAAAAAACGATTATCTGTTACGGTAGATACCATCTTGCGTAAACTAGGTCCTGCAACAAGTTGTAAGCCGTCAGACAAATATTTCATACCCAAGAGAAAAATTCCTATTCCGCCTAATAATGTTAAAGACATCCGCCAGTAATCGAAAGTCCATGCTTCGAGTTTGATTTTGTCGAAATATTCAGTTGACGGTTCGGCAGAGTTTACAATCTTGATCGTAAAACTTAACTTGCCGATTTGTTTCCAATTGATAATCAATTTATCGTTGACAATTTTTAATTCTGCCGTCTGGGTATCGGAGTTTTTGCCGCCGCTATTTTCAATTGAAAATTCTAATTGCGGTTGGGGCAATTGGGATTGAGCAGAATGATCAATAAGATATTCATACGAATTAAAAAGATCGATTGAAGTAACTAGATTCGGAGTAAATTGAACTCGCTGATCAGGAATAACACGTATAAATTCCTGTTTTATGTGTGAACCGCCGGCAGAATTTTTTTCTGACTGAATCGAATTCGCACAAAGAGTAACATTCACTCCAAATATTGTAACAAAAAATAGAACCGCCAAATAAAGCAAACGAACAATAAACTTGGAACTATATTTAACTAATTCGGAATTGGGAAAAAAACTCATTGAATAATTTATAAACTGCTTTCACTTGAATTTTCGGTTTGAGCTATTTGCTTATTTACGGAGAGCACATTGGTATGCTCTGGCAACCCCGAAATTCATAGTATGGTGTGTATAGTAAGGTAATTATTTAAGGTAACGTGTATATCGTAACGTGTATATCGTGATGTGTAAGTTGTTAAGTTGTGACGTGTAAGTTGTGATGTGTAGATTAAAGTATTCTAAACAATCAACGTGTATTGTGCGGTAATTGTAAAGTGGTAATGGCAACTAGTTGCGAAACATATTAAACTGTTTTCGTTTGAATTTTGGTTCGAGTTGTTTTCTTATTTATGGAAAGTAAATTTTTATGTTCTTGTATTGCCGAAATTCATAATACGATGCGTTTAGCCGACAAAAAAACTTTAGCAACATCGGCGAAATTTAGCAACATCGGCGAAATATTATCTTGTCGATTCGATTATTGTCAATTACCGAGTTTGAATAAAAACAACTTCTAATGTGTATTTACATTCTTCAAAAAAATAAAGTTTAATTTTAAGTTGTTCTTGTTTGATTTTTCGGTTTGAGTTGTTTGTTGATCGTGTTATTATGTATTTGTATCGCCGAATTTCATAGTACGATGTTTATAGAATAGTGCGGAACTTATAAAGATGAATTCTGTAAATGGGCATAATAGACGATGTCAATCAATGTGTTATAATACTCCGCCTTGAATTGAAATCTGACATTTGCGGGAGAATAAACCGGCTCATTTCAGAGTTTCGATAATATATTCAATGTACTTAAAATTTCGGTTTTTATTTTTAACGGAATAAACGGAATAAAGGAATAAACATGATTTACCAGCTTGTTGAATTAAACATAAGCCGTGTTTTCCAGCAACCGAAATCATAAAGTGTAAAGAGTATATTTCAATGTAATATTTAGCGGGGGAATTTATAATAATCTGGTGAAATTAGTATTATTTATTTTTTGGGAATACGAGATAAACGAAAATTATTATTTTATATCTTTGTCGTGTAATTTAGTTTTTTCGTGTGATTCTTATTTGCAAAAAATAAAATTTAGAAGGAACGCAATCGTCTTGCCTGCGCGGTAAACGCATAAATATGTAGTCGAGTCAACTGTGTTTTTATCAACTGTGTTTTTTCTAAAAATAAATTTTTACAAGAGGTTTTTAGAAATTCCTTTTAACAAAAAACAAAAAAAAACTTTAACAAAAAAAAATAAAAATGAAAACGGATCAGAAATACAATTTTTTCGCGGCGATTGGTTTTGTTGCGATAATTTTTTCATTATTTACATCATTTACGTCGGCGTTGTTGGCGGATGTAAAATTGCCTGATGTTTTTGCGTCGGGCATGGTTTTGCAGCGTGATCTGCCGGCACCGGTATGGGGATGGGCAGACCCGCAAGAAAAAATTACTGTAACAATTGGAGACCAATCTCAAACTACAGAAACCAACGAAGATGGACGTTGGCAAGTTAAATTGAATCCGCTCAAAGCGGCGAATAAGCCGACAAAATTAATTGTAAAGGGTAAAAATGAAATTGTACTGGAAAACATTTTAGTCGGTGAAGTATGGCTCTGTTCAGGACAATCGAATATGGCGTGGACGATGAATAAGCTTCCTGATTCTAAAGCAGATATTCCTTCGATTAATAATGTGAATATAAGGTTATTTCAAGTTAAGCATGAAACAGCGCAAAAACCGGTTGATCATTTAACTCCAACTATAAAATGGCAATCTGCTGAACCGAAGTCCGTGACTCATTTCTCTTCTATCGGATATTATTTCGGTGCGAAATTAAATGAGGAATTAGATGTCCCGATAGGATTAATCGATTCAAGTTGGGGAGCAACGAGAATTGAACCTTGGACAACTGTTGATGGTTTTAAGTCTGTTTCTATTCCTTCTGTTGTGAAGTTAGCGGATGTTAAATTATCTGAAAAGCCTAATCAGCAGCAGCCGACTGCTTTGTATAATAAAATGATTCATCCGTTGACGCCGTTTGCAATGCGGGGAGTAATTTGGTATCAGGGTGAAGGGAATCTTAATGACAAAATGATATATGCCGAAAAAATGAAAGCTCTGATTGCAGGATGGCGAAAAGTATTTAATAACGCCGAACTCGGATTTTATTACGTACAACTTGCGCCTTTCAGATATGGCAATGTGCCAACATCTCTGCCGCAATTATGGGAAGCGCAAGCTGAGGTTGAAAAACAAGTCAGCAAGTCGGGTATGGTTGTAATCAATGACATCGGCAACATAAATGATATACATCCGAAAAATAAAAAAATTGTTGCTTTGAGACTAGCAGCGCAAGCTTTGAATAAAACTTATGGGAAGAAAGAAATCGCTTGTGAATCGCCGAAGTTTGAAAAATTGACGATTGATGGTGAATCTGTTGTTATAAGTTTTACGGATGTCAAGGAATTTAAAACTCGTGACGGCAAGTCGCCGGATTGGTTTGAAATTGCTGGTGAAAATAAGGAATATCACAAAGCCGATGCTGTTATCGTTGATAAAACAAAAATTAAATTGACGAGTGATAAAGTAAGTAAACCGGTACATGTTCGTTTCGCATGGAGTCAAATCGCCGAACCAAATTTACGGAATGAATCAGATTTACAACTAGGCGCATTTAGAACAGATAAAGAATAAAAGAACAATTATGCGTATCGGATAAATATAAAATGAATCACTGATATATTACAATTTTTTTTCATATTTTCGGGAGAAAGCACAGCTGATAAAGTGACCGTGTTAATTCTGTACTTTGAGTTGCAGATATATTTCTCACATTTGAAAATTTATTTTTCGTTACAATAAATAAATTGACGTAATATATTCTGAATATATTCTGAACAGTTTTAATTTATGATTATTGTACCCCTATTGTGAAAAGTCACTTTTTTGGTATTATGTTTTCTCTTTATGACGTGAATGGTAATTTAATATTCGTTGCCGGATTTGAATTTGTATTATGAAAAGTCTGAACGGGATAATAATTATCGGAATTTAATATTAATAGTTTTAGACAGAAGTTTAATAGGATTGAATTATAACTATCGTAATTTATTGAAACGATAGACTGTAAAAATTTTTACAGATAATATTCTTAAAAATGTTTTAAGGTGATGGAAAATTCGAGTGACATACGTGATGTATTGGAACGGATACATGAATTGCAATTACAGTTGATAGAACTCAATGGACGTTTACGTCGAGGGGCGTTGTTATTGAATTCGCAGACGGCGGCAATTCAGAAAAATGATGCCGCATTTCAAGCTGCTACTAACGAATATAATAAACTGTATGCTTATGCTAAACAGAAAGAGTTAGAAGTAACTCATAATGATCAGAATCTTGCAAAACGCAAAGAACAATTGCGTGAAGCGAAGACGAACAAAGAGTATCAAGCGTTGCAATTACAAATATCGGCGGATGAAGTCGCGCGTAGTGTACTTGATGACGAAGCGTTAGAGGCGATAGAAAAGGCTGAAAATTATCATCAAAATGTCGAATCTGCCGAGCAAGAGTTAAAAAAATCACAAGAGTTATTTGAAAAAACCAAGAAAAAATATACCGAAGACAAACCAAAAATTGAAAAAGATATTGCAGCAGTGAATGAATTACTTAAATTGGAAGAGGTAAAATTACCTCATGATTTTAAAGAAATTTATGATCGTTTAAAACGCAATTTTAGCGGAGGTGAATCGCTTGCTGTTGTTGAGAATCAGCGGTTTTGCGGTTCGTGTAATCATCAAATCCCTATAAATTCGTTAGCGATTATAATGCAGAAGAAACCTATAACATGCAGTTCGTGTGCAAGATTGCTTTATATTCCGAAAGATTTCGTTTTTGAAAGAGGTTAAAATGTGAAACAATTTGAAGCGGAATTTAAAAGTTTATAAAATTTTGGTATCTCGATTTTGTGTTGAATTTGGGTGAATTCTTTTTTTTGTTTCTGGTTGTATTGATTTGGGTTGATATAATCGTTGATATAATCAGAGTTTTAGTTTTAGTGGTTACAGATTATTAAACAGATACGTTTTGAGATTTTGTTTAATCAAGCAAAATCAAGCTGAAACAAGCAGGTTGACGTAAAAAGTTAGTTTAGATTTATTTTTTATTAGTTGATCTGGTTGAACATAATTTATGTTGATAAGATTTTAAGACGTTTTATGTTGTTTTGCAATTAAATTTTGTTAACATTTAGCAGCTTACTTAATTGGAAGCAAAAATTAAATGTTGAGGTGTCAAATTTATATGTATAGCAATATAGTTTTGTGATCTGGATAATTAATTTAGTTAAACTGCTCTCACGTGTATGAATTTTGGTTTATTGTTGTTTGATTACTTTATTGTAAATCAGGCTTTGATTAAACGAGTAGTTTTAGTTACAGAAATTCATAGTACGAGTTGCGGGCTGTGAGAATAATTGGAGAGTTTTTATAATGACACGAGTTTTGGTGGCAGATGATTCGAGTACGATGCGTAAGATAATTCTTCGTGCTCTTCTGGCGGTTGGAATTAAAGATGTAACGGAGGCGGCAGATGGAGTGCAGGCTGTAGAGATTTTTAATTCGGGCGGTAAATTTGATATGGTTTTAACGGATTGGAACATGCCGGGTAAAACGGGGCTGGAGGTTCTCAAGGCGATTCGCGCCAAAGATGAAAAAATCCCAGTTATTATGGTTACGACTGAGGCGGAAAGAACAAGAGTATTAGAAGCGATTGCTGCGGGTGTAACTGATTATTTAGTCAAGCCGTTTACGTCGGATACCTTGAGAGAAAAACTAGAAAAACACGGATTCGCAAGCGGGTGATTTCTATACCAATTACACTTTAAAATTCGTTTTTTATTTTTTGTAATAGAAACTATTGTCAATTAAAAAAATAAAAAACGAATGTAATATATCAGTGTAATAATTTATTGTTGCCGGGAACGCGGTCGTCTCGACCGCATCTTTAGGCGTTTTTTGTACAAAAAAGATGCAGGCGGGACGCCT
>JAITKS010000005.1 GCA_031278315.1 Planctomycetaceae bacterium
GGCAACATTTCGTTTCAATGATAATCTTAATCCAACGCAATATCTTGGTACTGTTCAATTAACATGGGATAAAGATAATTCAGAGGACAAAAATGGAACGTTTACTGTTGACCCGTCTAACGGACAAGCCGAATATTTCAAAGTTGAAACGAATTTACAAGACAATACGTTAAGCGGAAAGAAGTTGACCAAAAGTGGATCGGGAACATTGGAGCTGGCGAATGCCAATGAATACAAAGGCGGAACATTGATTGAGGCAGGAACATTGTTACTGACCAACGCTCAAGGAACCGGTACGGGCAATGTTGAGGTGAATCATTACGCAACATTGGCTCTTAATTTCAATGATCAATATGGTCAAAAGATTTCCGGTGAAGGACAAGTTACGAAAACAGGTACGGAAACGGTTACACTGACCAATACGAGTAACAATTATACCGGCGGTACACGGTTGGAAGAGGGAATACTTCGTATTAGTAACGGTAAAGTGTTAGGAACCGGTGATTTGACGTTTGCCGGCGGTGTTCTTCAAGCCGATTCCGCGTCGCAAGAAGAAACCGCTCTGACACAAAATATTGTAACAACCGCCGGAAACGATGTCCGGTTTGATACGGTAACGGATTTGAAAATCGCTCACGGTTCAACGATTAGCGGTGAAGGAGGAGTGATCAAAACCGGCACGGGAAAATTAACGCTTGCCGGTGCTGCCGGTTATCGCGGAACAACTCATATTCAAGAGGGAACGTTATCGCTGGCTTCTATCAATGCGGTTGGTGCGGGAAAAATTGTTTTCGATGACGGAACCGTTTTTGAAAACACCGCCGCAATTGACAATGACCGTAATATCACGTTAAACGCTGCCGAAAACGTACAAAAAATAAATGCGCAAAGTGTGAATAATTCGGGGGTGATTTTTAATGTCCAGAACGATTGGAATCAAACCGGTGTGATTGACGGTAACGGAATGTTGGTTAAAAACGGTACAGGAACTTTGACAATTTCGGGCAATAATTCGTATTCCGGCGGAACTCGGATCAGTACGGGAATTTTGGAATTTTCCGAAACAAAAAATCTTGGGAGCGGACAGGTTATTTTTGATGGCGGAACGTTACGGAACATGCAGGCGATTGATGATTTTTCTATTCCAATGACAACCGCAAACGGTTCTTCCTTTCATCTGGACACACCGTATGATTTAACGGTTACATCACGTCTTAACGGCAGCGGCAGTTTGATCAAAACCGGAACAGGAACTCTGACATTTACCGAAAATAGCGATTATTGGGGTGAAACACAAATTAAAGCCGGAACATTCAAAGTTGATGGAGAATTAACACGGTCAAATGTTACGATTTATTCCGGTGCGGTTTTAACGGGTTCGGGAATTATCGATAACAACGTGAATTTCAAATCGGGTTCAGTTTATCAATGGAATTTTGGTATTCGCGAAGAAGATTCGCCTTATTTAAATATCAGAGGAGCTGTTAATTTATCCGGTACGGTTTTTCAACCTGTTACAGCACAAGATACGGCGCAAGAACATTATCCCGATGTGATTGACGGTTGGACGGTTTTACGTTACGGAATGCTTGAAGACAACGCCGGTTTTGCATCAATCGACAATGAATTAAGTCCGTTCTATGATTTTACGCTTGATTATTCAACACCTTACCGAATTAACGTGATCGGTTATCATCGGCGTGATCCGCGGCCGCTTAGTGATTCTGTTGCGATGGGAATTGTTTTAGCGCAACGAAAAGTTTATCGGCGGACTTTTGAACAGATTGACAATGAACTTCAAAACGGACGTTATTCCGGTCTCCGATCAGTATTAAGACGGCAAAATCAAGTTCGCGGGCAATCCCCAACAACTTCCGTAAAACAACACCATACTTGGGGCAATTTTTACGGACGTACTTCAGAATTTGAAAGCAGTTATCACACGAATGATTCATGGCATCTCAATTCGTTTGGTCTTCAGGTTGGTTATTCGTTCCTATCAACGAATTGGTTATCGTTGGGGGTTACTGCCGGAGTGGAAATTCCTCAATTGAAAAACGGACGCGATAAAATTGACGCTTCCGATGGATTCGCGGGGTTGTATTTTGGTAAAAGAATTTACGGAATGTGGGAATTGAAAGGTTATCTTGGCGGCGGTTCGCAAAACTACACCTCTTACCGTAACGATACGAAATACACTTATCGTGCAAAATACCGTGGTGATTCTTTTGAAACAAATTTAGAATTAGGTCGTCCGATTTTGTTCGGTACATATCTGGTTCGTCCGCATTTTGGATTTGATCTTGAATATGCCGGTCAACAGGGTGCAGTTGAAAGCAATGTGTCCAATGAATATCGTACCTATTCAAATACTTCTCTGACACAATTTTATTTCCGTGTCGGAATTGATGTTGAAAAACGTTTGCCGTTGGGCGAAGTCTTTCTGGGAATTGACTACGCAAACATGATCGGCGGGCAATCATTACCGAGTGTTGAGGTTTATTATCCGGCAGTGAAGAGCGGAACAACTGTTTACGGAACAACATTAGGACAAAATATTGTTTCAATTCACAGCGGCGGAAATTATTATCTGAACGAAAATCGGAATAAGTCGCTTTTCATGAATTTAACAGGCGATATCTTTGCTGACCGTGCCGGCGGGCAATGCGGATTCACAGCAACTTTCGGTTACGATTACAAGTTCTGATCAAATTAACAGTTCAGACGGAAAAGAATTGTTTTAGTAATTATTCGTAACTGTCTATTTTGACCTTTTTGTTTTAATTTTTTTAACACGAAACACACGAAATTACACGAAAAATACGAAAGTTTTTTTTAGATAATTTTCGTGTATTTCGTGAAATTTAGTGTGTTTCGTGTTAAAAAATTTTTTTGTGAAATTTCGTGTGTTTCATGATTCTCAAAAAAACAAAAATTCCACTGATAGATTACAAATTTTTTAAAATAATCTGCGAAAATCTGCGTCATCTGCGGACGATTTCAATTATGTGGTCGTTAACGATCCTAATAATAAAACTCTTACCGGAACATTAATTTTAATAAATCTCAACAAATCATGCTTGAAAATCCAGAAACTGATATGACCGGTTTCATAAGATCACGGGCAAAACCATAATGTGTTGAACCTCTTGTATTGAATCATAATGTATCATAGAATAGATACTCATTCACAAACGCAACCGCCGGTTATGCACTTCACAACTCTGGCGGGGTTAAGATCAAAAAACAAAAATTCCACGCTATAATAACACCGGATAATAAACAATAGAATTGCGGCGGAATAGATATAAAATTATTACAAAATTAAAATAATGACTGCCAAAAATATACCGCTATTTTTATTTTTATGTTCAATGGTTGGTTTATTTTGTTTGCCTGTGTTTTCAGAGGAACCGCAACAAAAAAAACTTGCCGTTATTCCTTTCGACACTCCCGATCCTACCGCAATAGAATCGCCGGATGGAAACGGTGTTTATGTTTTTTCAACAGCGAAAGGAATTACAATCACAAACAGCCGAAATTTGTTTGATTGGGAACGTGTTGGGCGTGTTTTTGCGAACGATATTCCTGATTGGGCGAAAGAACGTATTCCGAACGCAAAAGCAATTTGGGCACCGGATATTGTTTTTGTAAACGGAAAATACTATTTATATTATTCGGTTTCGACATGGGGAAGTCAGCGTTCTGTGATTGGGCTTGCAGTCAACAAAACGCTCAATCACAATTCACCGGATTATTTTTGGGACGATTACGGAATTGTTTTGGAATCCGCTCCGCAGGAAACACCGGATTATAATGCTATTGATCCTGCAATGTTTCTCGATGACAACGGTAAAACCTATCTTTTTTGGGGATCGTTCTGGGATGGTATCAAAGCAGTAGAAATCAATCCGCAAACCGGAAAACCTTTCAAATATCGTAAATACAACAATAACAATAATAGCAATAATTACAACGATAATCTTAAAATTCCTGATGATTATGTTTCTGTTGCGCGGCGTGAATCTGCCGATGATACTTCTATTGAAGCCGCTTATGTTGTCAAACGCGGTGAATTTTATTACTTGTTTACTTCGCGCGGCGGATGTTGCGACGGTGAAAAAAGTACTTATCATCTTGTTGCCGGACGCGCAAAATCACCACTTGGTCCTTATGTTGACCGCAACGGTAAACCAATGATTCGCGGCGGCGGAACGATTGTTTTATCCAGTACGGAACGTTGGAAAGGAACCGGTCATAACGGCTTTTTTCAAACCGTAACAAATAAAAACAAAACCAAAAACGATTGGCTCATTCTTGCCGCATACGACGCCAATGACCCGAAAAAAGGGCGTTTGACGCAAATTCGCCCCGTAACATGGGATGATTCCGGTTGGTTCACGATTGGTAATGTACTTGATCAACCGTTAGAAAATAAACCGTCAGAAAAAAAAGAGTAAAAAGATAAAAGCAACAATAAATACGCCGACACAACCGCAGGCAAACCAGTAAACAATGGAAGGACAAAAAAGAAAAACAAAAATAACGCCGAATGTTACTCTTTCAATTTGTAAATAGACAGTTACAGGAAATTCGGTTCAAAATTTTTAGAAAGTACAGTATATTACTAAAACATAATTTATGAAAAGATTGAATATATAATGAAACTTTACGCATTCACAACTCCTGACATTGCCAAGCATGCCGGTTATTTCAAAATCGGCGAAACCAACGGCGATATTGAAAAACGTGTTGATCAAGAATGTCATGAACTCAATGTGAGAAAAGAAATTGTTTGGCGCGACGCTGTTATTACAGAACGTTCTCACATCGATAAAATGATTCATCGTTATTTGGTCGAACAAGGTTTTCAAATTCAGCAATTTGATAAAACCGGTAAAGATACTGAATGGATTCAGTGTAATGTTGATGACGTCAAAAAAGCATTTGCTGCCGTCAAAGAGCAACTCTATCAAGATGAGATCAAACGTCAGGAACTCTGCGATAAATTTTATATTGAAATTCGTAATTGGTATTATTGGACTGCAAAAACCGGTAATGATCCTTACTCTGTTGCGGAACCAGAATACACGTTGCGATTAATTGTTCGGTTGCTGCTTTGTTTTTTCTTGCAAGAAAAAGGACTCGTTCCAAAAGAATTATTCGACGAACATTTTCTTAAAGAGAATTTGAAAGAGAACGAAGAATATCGTTATTACAATGCAATTTTGCGTAATTTATTTTTTCATTGTCTGAATACGCCGCAAAAAGAACGTAATGAAATCGAACATAAAGAACTCATCAAGAATATTCGTAACGTTAAAGAGCAATTTCAAAAAGTCCCGTTTCTCAACGGCGGATTATTTTATGAACAATCCGGTGATGATTTTCAATTAAACAACGAACACTTCTTTTCAGAATTGACAACTCGTCACATTCTTGAACTCGACGGCGATTATCAAGTCGCTGGAATTATCCGAATTTTATCACAATATCGATACAAATTATCGATTGATGATTTGCTCGATTCAGAATATTCCCAAACGGTTGATCCTGAATTTATCGGCAAAGTTTTTGAAAGTTTGCTCGCCTGTATCGACGCCGATACGAAAGAAAACCGCCGTAAAACTACAGGGAGTTTTTATACTCCAAAAGAAATTGTCGATTACATGGTGAGCGAAAGTTTGGACTCTTATTTACAAAACGATCCGGAAAAAGATTTATTGCAATGTAAAATTCTTGATCCCGCTTGCGGTTCGGGAGCGTTTCCGTGCGGTATTATGAATGAAATTATTCGGCGTATCGATCCTGATAAAAAACTTTCACAAAATGAACGTTACCATAAAAAATTAGAGATTTTGAAAAATGTTATCTATTGCGTTGACATACAATCAATGGCAGTACAAATTTCATCACTTCGATTATTCTTATCGCTCATTCAAGAAATTATTCCCGACAAGAAAAAAGATAATTACGGACTCGAACCTCTTCCGAATCTTGAAACGAAATTTGTCTGTGCGAATACGCTTATCGGATTAAAAAAGGAAAATCAAAAACGTTTAGAATTGCCCATTATTAAAACAACAGTCGAACAATTACAATTGACTCGCGAACAGCATCTTACGGCAAACAATTTGCAAGAAAAAAATCGTTTACAAGAATTTGATAAATCGTTACGAAAATTATTAAGCAATGCAATGGAAGACGCAGGCGATTTATCTCATAAAACGGCAGATGTGTTATTACAATGGAATCCATACGATCAAACAAAATCAACACCGTTTTTCGATCCGCAATGGATGTTCGGCGTTTCAGACGGTTTTGATATTGTGATCGGTAATCCGCCGTATAGACAAATAAAATGGTTATCTGAAGATTATTCACAACTGGAGTTTGAAACCTTTTCAAGAAATTCTGATATTTATTGTTTGTTTTTTGAAAGGTGTACAAATTTAATTAAAAAAACGGGAATCGGTTCTTTTATTACATCAAATAAATGGTTAAGAACTGATTATGGAAAATTGTTAAAAAAATATTTTATAAAGAATAAATCGGAAACAAAAATTGTTGATTTCAACGGTTACCAAATATTTGAAACTGCAACTGTTGATACTGCTATTACATTTTGGAATAAAGAGAAGAAAATCCCCAGTGTTTCAATACAGCAATGTAATAATATCGGGTTATTGAAAGACATCATTTTTGATAGCAAGCGGCAATTAACGGCTAATGATATTTGGGCTTATCGTCTGACTATCGTTGATAATATCAAGATAAAAATTGAAACTAATTGTAAAAAATTATCTGAATGTGATGTTGAATTAAATTACGGTATTTTGACTGGTGCTAATTCTGTTTTTATTCTAAACGAAGATCAACGAAAATTTTTGATTGGTAAAAATAAAAAAATCAGCCGATTTATTGTTCCCATTTTACGCGGAAAAGATTTACAAAAATATGGATTTATTTTTAATCAGTATTATTTGTTAAATCTTCATAATGGAATAAAAGAAAAAGGAATACAACCGGTTAAATTAAATCCGGTTGACGACAAAGAGTTATTAGAATACTTAACCGCTTTCGGAGATGATTTTAGAAACAGAGGTGAACAAGGTGTCCATTGGTATAATTTAAGAAGTTGTAATTATATTGACAAATATGTGTTACCAAAAATTCTTTATGCAGATATTAGTAAAGATTCTGGAAAATTTATTTTTGATGACAGCGGATTTTATACCAATGATACAGTTTTTATGATCTATCACACTGATAAAGAATATCTTAAATATTTGATAGGAATATTAAATTCCAAAGCTGCTAATTTTTTCTACTTAAATTATTATTGCGGCGGAGTGCTTGGCAAATATGGATTACGATTCAAGAAAGAATTTTTATCACAATTACCCATTCCCAATATTTCCAGTAACCAACAACGGCCAATAATAAATCTTGTTGATAAAATTCTTTCGATGAAACAAAAAAATCCCGCCGCCGACATTTCAGCATTGGAACAACAAATAGATTCGTTGGTGTACGAACTTTACAGTATTACGCCGCAAGAAC
>JAITKS010000171.1 GCA_031278315.1 Planctomycetaceae bacterium
ATCAGAGAAGTCAAAGATATAAACGAACTTGATGAGCTTATCGATTTTGCAATAACTTGTGTATCACTTGGTGAATTTGCAACTGCGTTTAATTGAATGCCGGAACAAATTCGTATGTAGTTAATTGTTGATAGTTGAATAGTGTAAAAGAACGAATATGTAAAATATTTATTCGTTACTTACAACGTAATATATTAGTGGAATATTTGTTTTTCAACTTTTTTTGAGTTTTCGGTGTTGTTTTGAGTTGTTTAGTGTTGTTTAGTGTTTTTTAGTGAATAGTTTTATTCGGAAAAAATTAGATTGATGAAAAATGAACTTAATGTCTTTGGGATATTTTGCTGAATATATTACATTTTTTTGCAATACGAAACACACGAAAAAAACGAAATAGACGAAAAAAGAATAAGGTAACCGTTCTCGTATAGAAATAAAATTGATACGTAGAGACACAATACCTTGTATCTCTACGTTACGGAATAAACGTAATATATTCGGTGAAACCTTTGAAAAATTTCACTGAATATATTATTTTATTCCTCTTGCAATTGTTCGAACTTAGAATCGGTGATAATTTCCGCATGCGAACTCACCGCTCACCACTTACCACTTACTGCTCACCGCTTACCGCTTACCGTTCATCGCTAACCGCTAACGATGTCTTTTATTATTTTTACTAAGGAGTCAATTTCTTCATATTTGTTGTAAAAAGCTAGTGACGCTCTTATTGTACTTTCTACTCCAAATCGTCTTAATATCGGTTGAGCACAATGATGTCCCGCCCTTACAGCTATTCCTTCGGCAGCTAGAATTTTGTTAATTTCATCTGTTGTAAATCCGTCAACTAAAAACGAAATCACCGCTGCCCGATTCACAGCATTGCCAATAATTTTTACACCTTCTATTTGACTCAGCTCCTTGACCGCATGATCCAAAAGCAACTCTTCATATCGTCTAATACTCTCCATCCCAATCGAACCGACATAATCTAACGCAGCCCCAAGTCCAACAGCATCAGCAATATTGCCCGTTCCTGCTTCAAATCGTCCGGGAGCAGGATTGTAAATCGTCCGCTCAAAAGTTACATCCGAAATCATACCGCCGCCGCCTTGATACGGACGCATCGAATTTAATATCGACTCCCTGCCGTATAAAACCCCAATTCCCATCGGCGCAAAAATTTTATGACCCGAGAAAACAAAAAAATCCGCATCCAACATTTGCAAATCCGTCGGTAAATGAGACACCGATTGAGCACCATCAATCAAAACCTTCGCACCAAATTGATGAGCAATTTTAACAATTTCTTCAGTCGGCGTTATCGTGCCTATCGCATTCGATACCTGCGTTACTGCTACTAATTTCGTCTTGCCTTTACGTAAAATATCGGTGTAATTGCTAATCAATAATTCACCTTCGGCATTAACTGGAATTACCCGAATAACAGCTCCGACCTCCGACGCTAACATCTGCCACGGCACAATGTTAGCATGATGTTCAAGATGCGAAATTACAATCTCATCGCCTGCATGAATATTGTCTTTGCCCCATGCCGCTGCAACAAGATTTATAGCTTCCGTTGTACCTCTCACAAAAACGATTTCATTCGCCGACGAAGCATTCAAAAATTTACGTGTGATTTCACGCGCACGTTCATACGCATCAGTCGAGCGGGCTGCCAAGTCATGCACGCCTCGATGTACATTTGAATTTTCGTGTTCGTAAAAATATTGTAAACGTTCTATTACTGCTAACGGTTTTTGTGTTGTCGCCCCGTTATCAAACCAAATAAGAGGCTTGCCATGAACCCGCTCCGAAAGAATTGGAAAATCTTTGCGTATCGCAGATACATCGAATTCACGCGATAAACCTCTTAACGGTTTGAGAGATTGCTCCGTTACTGACAAATTTATATTATTTGAACCATTCGCATTTTTATTGCCGGATGAATTATTTGTATTTCTATTTCGTGAATTTATATCAACTAAATCAAACGCAATTTTAGCAGCGTCCTCGATTCCTTTAGGGAAAAGTGTCTTTGAAATTTCACGTTCAATTTGCTGTATATTCCAATCTATACCAGTAACATCGGACGCATTATCAACATGCTCCAATTGCAAAAATGAAATCGGTAATTCCGGCAAATTATTTGTTAAATCATCTGACGTTGAACTCTTTTCGATTTTTTTAACGGCAGTATTAATAGTATTAATAGTATCAGATTTTACATTCGCATTTGAAATATCGGAATTTGTTATTTGTATTTTGCCGGCTGAAAGCTGATTTTCACCAAAGGGATTCTGATCGGTAAAAAAATCGTTCATGTAATCTGACGGCAATAACGTTTGTGTTTGCCAATTATTGGGCAACACGCTGCTGCTCTCAAGAAACGAATTTAATTGATTATCAGAAATCGGAATTTTAGACAATTTAACCGAATCGATCTGATTATTCGAATCAGACGTATTCGATGGAACTAAACTTAAAGTTGTTTTTAAATTGTCAACGTTTCTCTTGTTTGTATTGTTTGTGATATTTGTGTTATTTGTGTTATTTGCGGCATTATTTTCTGCGGGCTGATAATCGTTATCGGCAGCAAGAGCCGCAACATAAACGAGATCGTCAAGCGTTGAAATATCCATTGTAATTATTTTTTGTTGTGCGGGTCAATGTAATGTTGTTGTAATGTTGTTGTAATATTGTTGTAAGTTGTTGAATGTTTTTTTGCATTTTTGTAATAAGCAATCCAGTTTAAGTTTGAGGTCGATACGTAAATGCAAATGTGTGATTCAACATTATCATTGACCGGCTGATTTTAATTATCGTTACGTTTATTCGATTAGTTTTGAAATTGTACTCCTCACACTTGAATTTCGTTTTTCGTTACAATAAATAAATTGAATTGTAAAGACACAAAGCATTGCAACGATACAAGACCTTATGTCTCTACTGAATTTTTAATGTTACAAAAAATAAAACCGAATTTCAAAATGTGAAAAATATATTCTCACTTGAAATTTTTATTAGAAGTGTCTGCTTAACTTTCGAGAAGCCGGCTTTCTAATGAAATGAATGTGAATACGGATACGAATAAGAATACGTCTTTATACAGCCGGATTCATTATTCGCTGCGTGTGTTTTATTTGTACGAGTAATAATTTCCTACGTCGATATTTTCGAGAACTGCTACGGCGTCGTCGGCTAAAATTGCCAGCGAGCAATATACGGATAGAAAATAAGATGCGATTCCTTGCTTATTTATTCCCATGAACCGCACGGCTAAACCGCGTGAAACACCGCCGGGCAAATTGGCTTGATACAATCCTAAAACGCCGCGTTTCTTTTCACCGGTTCTAACGAGCAGCACGTTTGTTTTTCCGGCTTTACTCTGCGGATTTTTTATTCCGTCAACAAAAAGTTTATCAGTTGGAATAATTGGTATTCCGCGCCATGTTAGAAAAGCGTTACCGTAATATGAAACAGTAGCAGGCGGAACTCCGCGGCGAGTACATTCTCTGCCGAATGCCGCAATTGCACGCGGATGAGCTAAAAAGAACGAAGGCTCTTTCCAGACTTTAGAAATCAACTCATCGAAATCATCAGGTGTCGGCGAGCCGCTGATCGATTTGATTTTTTGCGAATCGGCAGCATTCTTTAACAATCCGTAATCATCGCTGTTAATAAGTTGACTCTCTTGACGTTCCTTCAGACTTTCTACCGCAAGCCGTACCTGTTCATTCACCTGATCAAACGGACTACTGTACAAGTCAGCGATTCGCGTATCAATATTAATTACAGTTGAAATAGAATTTAATCTATACTCGCGCGGGGACGATTCGTAATCAACGAATCCTTCGGGAACTTTGCTGTCGTCTGTTGCTTGACGGCAAAGCGAATCGAGCGGCGTTTCGCCCTCTTTGACTTTGTTAAGACGGAATATACCCGTTGCCAATGATTTCCAGTCAAGAAAACGAGGCAGCCAACGCGGCGTCAATGATCCAAAATGAGCTTCCGTTTTCGTTACATCGGCAAGCTGATAAGCCGATTCTGAACTTAATACTTTAGGTGTATTGTCAATTTCAGACATAATTTATTTCTCCAAAAAAAGTGTTAGATGGTAATTAAAGTTACACATTTATCGTTACGATATTTACAAATCAAAAATATCAGTTAGCAAAAAAATAAGCTGTCAAAAATAATGCTGAACAAAAATAATCGGCAGAAAAAATCGATAATATACGTTTCATAAACTACGAGTTGGTTTTTTCAATTTGTTATTCAATTTGTATCAGTGCGATTATTTTTGATACGGCTCAACTTATATTTATCGGCAATCTGCAAATCAGTTACAGTTAATTTAAGTGCCGATGATTCAAGTTATGTTTAAGTTGAGATCAAGTTGCGGAACATATTTTACGCAAGTTAAGTTGATCATGCGAATCAAGAATCAACTTTACATTGGCATTATATCCTAAACGAGATTGAGAGCCTATTAGTTTTACTTTGCTTATACTTTTATGTTTCGACAATTTTTCAACTGTACTCATTTAAATTTTCGGTTCGAGCTGTTTGCTTATCTATCGTGAAACAGACTTTTTAATGGATAGCTTTATATCACCGAAATTCATAATACGATGTGTATGTTATCTTCTTAAATTTTTATCTGCCGCTTATAAATTTAAGAGAGTTGTGTTTTTCAGATAACACTTTTGAATTGTTGAAATTTACATATAAACAAATACTGACCTAATATTATCCTTGCGATTTGTAAATGTCAGCCAAAGTAATCAAATATTTGTTAGTTGTTTATTGTTTATTTGATTACTTTTGGTTTTTGTAATTATTCCTGTGTTCACCGTATTTACAAGAAATTTTGTTAGACATGCAAGGAACTTCATAATTAAATTAGCCGCAGATTGTACTACAACTTGAAATATCGTCAATAGGGGAAGTAAAAAGAGATTTTAATTAGTGGTTAGTGGTTAGTGGTCAGTGGTTAGTTCGCATGCGGAGATTAGTATCGATGCTAAGTTTGAATCACTAATCATTATTTTGTATTCATCTCAATTTATTTTTTGTAACGAAAAAAAATGTAACAAACGAAAGATAACTTCTAAAAACTAATATATAGGAGGAACGCAGGCGTCTCGCCTGCACTTTTTTGTACAAAAAACGCCTAAATATGCGGTCGAGACGACCGCGTTCCTTCTAACAAACTACCGCGTTTATTCTAACAATAAATTTTTACATTTAGGTTTTTAGAAATTCACAAAAAAATTTTGTCGAGCCGCAATGCTTTGCGTCTCTGTAGAGATTTTTTTGATATGTTATCAAAATAGCAGTTTTAAAATTTTCCCCCCTGATACACCTATTTTCTAATTCGGCTACAATAGACACGGTAAAGTTTGAACTTGATTAACAACTGATTTTATCGATGTTAATTCAAGACCAAACAATTTCGTAACAATTAAGGCGTTACAGTTCGTTATAATTTCAGCTATTCACGAAAATATTCATTGCACGGTGTGAACTAGAATATTAGATATTTCAAATACGTAATGTCTGTTTTTCCAACAAATAAATAGACAGTAGATTTGAAATCAAAATTCAAGTAAGAATATAAGAATAGCTGAAACAATATTTCGCTATTAAGCAATCAAACGAAAGTAACGAAAATTACATAACGAATTGTTAAATTTTGTCTCGACAATACAGCATAATAATTATCGATCCGATAATTACGGCAATAAAGTTTGATGAAAAATTTAATTGAAACAAATTACAACTCAACCCAAATTAAGAATTATGAAAATCACAACAACAATTTTTTTCGCGTTTGTATCGCTAACGATTTTTGTTTCAGCGTACACATTCGCCATGCAGCAATCAGATACAAACACTGATACAGATACAAAAGAATCAAAAGAATCAAAAGAACTAACTCCTGAAATAGTAATAATAGAAGAAACCGCAGAAGATGACGCAGTAGAAGCCGCAGTAGAAGCCGTAACAGATGATAATCCGGGATTGCCGTTACTCGACCAAGCAATCGAAGAGAAACTTAAAGCCGCAAACGAACAGGATCTCAATAACGTGCTTGTACTCGCACAACGTGCTAAAAAAGAAGGACTCCAAGATGCAAATTTGAAATTCTGTAACGAATTTATTGCATCGGTTCAAATTCAACGCGGGATATTGCTTTCTTCACGTATTGTTTCTAAATCGGTCAACAACTTGCCCGAATCGTGGACAATAATTAGAACTCGCGCACTAAACGATCTCGAATCTGCAATCAAAGTAATTAAAACACAACCGGAAGTATTTATTCGGATCGCACAACTTTATCTTATGCCGGGAGGCAATAAAGAAAAAGCAAAAAAAGCACTCGACGAAGCTGAAAATATCAGCAAAAATCAACCTGATCTTTTTACACAAACAATTGTATTAAAAATAATGCTCGAAAATGATCCCGCCAAACGCGAAGAATTACTCGCAAAAGCAACAAAAGAAATAGAAGACCAAAGATTGATTTTTTTCCACGCTTTAAGCTTAATCGAATTGAAAAAATATGACGATTCAATCAAATTACTCAAAAAAGTGCTGGATAAAGAACCTAATAATCCGCAAGCATTGCAACTATTATTAGAAGTTTATCGGATGACAAAACAATTCAAAGAATCGCTGGAAATCCTAGATAAGTTAGAAAATATTTTGTCTATAGACGCTGTTGATCTCATGCGGGCAAAACTCTTGATCGACATGGATAAAAAAGATGACGCAATGAAAACTCTCGATAAATTACATGACAAATTATCAGATAATATCGAGATTTTGTTACTGCGGGCTACTCTGGCAAATGAAATGAAAAAATTCGATAAAGCAATGAAAGATATTGATAACGCAATAAATCTTATCGGTGAAAATAACAAACAACAAATTCAGCCGCTTAAAATATTGCAAGTTCAAATTCTTATTTCAGCTGATAAATTCGACGAAGCAATAAAATTATTAGACAAACTCGAAGAAAACTCAGCCAACGATGTAACAATTAAAATTTTACGAGTCGAGGTTTTTCAAAATCAGAAAAAATACGAGGACGCAATTAATATTGTTGAGTCGTTGTTAAGTCAGGAGCCGAATAATATCGCATTACTAAAATTAAAAGGCAATATTTTGCTGTCTATGCACAGACATCTCGACGCCGTTAAAATTTTTGAAGAAGTAATCAAAGCCGATCCGGCAGATAAAACGGCACTAAATAATTTATCGTGGATTCTGTCAACTTCGCCGATAGATATGGTTCGCAACGGTAAAAGAGCATTAGAACTCGCAGAACGTGCATGTCAATTAACAGATTATAAAGCCGCATATATTTTAAGTACGCTAGCTGCCGCTTACGCCGAACTCGGTGATTACACAAAAGCTATAGAATTTTCGCAAAAAAGCATAGAACTATCTGCCGACGACCCAAACGTAAGTGAACGTGTTGAATCTCTAAAAGAAGAACTCGAAACTTACAAAAAAAATATGCCGTATCGCGAACTTCCAACTGATAACAAAAAATAAAATTTCACGGAATCTTTCTGCGGAATTGTTTTGTTTTTTGAAATTACGAAAAACACGAAATAACAAAATACACGAAAATTTTTATTTCATATTTTTTTTCGTCATTTTCGTTTTTTCGTGTATTTCGTATTTCAAAAAAATAAGGTTGAAAAATAAGATTAGTTTGAAAATTCATAACTCTCAAAAAAAGTGAAAAATAAAAATTCCACCGATATATTACTAATCTTTCAATTCTAAAACTAATGAGTATCGCTTTCATCACATGGATTAACGAGTTTAAAAAATTCGTTTGGTTCAATACCTTCGTTCAATTCTTTAACAGAGCCGTCAAGATAAAGTGCCATCGCAACTCGCGGATGATTAGATGATATTCTCGCTGCTATTTCAATGTAAGGGTCAAATGCTTCGCCTTCATGCCAAAGAAAACCATGATTGCTTATATTAGGTGTAGGATCATGCCAGTTTCCGGGTGAACGTTTTTCTGAAGCAGCAATTGTTGTTGAAGCACCATCTGGAGCAGCCGCATCAAGTTTTCGACGTTTCGGTTTCGGAGACGAAGCACTCGACCTATTAGGAAACATCACCATTGGAGAATCTATATCTAAATCAGAGAGTAAACTGGTTCTATCTGTATCATCGGCGTGTCCGCAATTTACTATATAAGAGAGTTCATAGTCTATATTTCTTTTTGCTGATGGGCAAATTCCGACGGGTATTTTTCTGGATAGTTCGATATTACCTTTATAAGCATTTTCGTATTCAGCGGGTTCTCCTAGTTCTGCTAGAATTGCTGCGAACCATGTGAGGTTTGTACCTCTTACATTTTCTATGTGTCCGGGCAATCCTCTGTCGTTTGCGGCGTTATTGGTCAGGGCGACGCCGATTTGTTTTAGATTGTTCGTACAAGTTGTACGTTTGGCACTTTCTCTTGCTGAATTTATTGCTGGAAAAAGTAATCCTGCGAGTATGCCGATTATCATTATCACGACTAGTAATTCAATCAAGGTAAATCCGAATTTGCATTTTCGCGTTAAGTTTCTTATTATTCTTTCTGAACTGTTTTCTGATTTCGTTTTCATTTCTAAAAACTCCTTTTCTGTAAATAATGTTTTTTTTACGTATATATTAAGTTGAATTTCATTTTTTGTTTTTCGGTAGGAAAACAATCAGAAAATTCTGCTTACTATATATAACTTCTTTTTTATTACCTTACTTTCCGCTTTATTCTAATCGAACTTAAAATGATATTATCGATATTGGGTTTATCCGAACAGTGAAAAATACGTATCTTACTATACAATAAAATTCGGCGATACGAGTGTGTATTTAGTAAAACCTGCTTTCCGTTATTTAAGCAGGCGGCACGAACCGAAATTAAAGTATGAGTATTGTAAAATTTCCAGCTATTCGATTTTATTGTTTCGATTACAAATCGGCAGGCGGATATTTTCGCACAATAAATAAAAAATACCAGTCATTTTTTATTTTTTTAAAAAAATTGTGTATCGTTCTCGAAGTGATTGATAGAATAAAATTTTTTGTATGTGTATCTGTGTCTATAATACTGACGTTCTTTCAAGCGTTCTTTCGAGCGTTCTTTCGGGGCAGACTTTATATTCACACAAAATATTTATCTCTATCAGAAATAATTAAAAAATAAAAAATTACATGAATTTATTGCAAAAATATTCAACTGAATAGTTACAAAATGCCGTTTATTGTAACTATTCAGTAACTGTATCGGCGAAACATTTATTTGAAAGTTACATAAATTTTACGATCTAACTTCCGATTGTTAGTATGATTTAGAAGTTTAGTACGGTCTGTGAAGTTTATTCGGATAATGTTCAAGATAAAATATTTTTTGATAATTCCTTAATTCGTCCTATTCAAGTTGCCGATGATAATGATGTGAAATTGACGGAGGGACCCGCTAATTTTACTTCTGGTTGAATACCCAGAGAAGAAGTGTGTAATTGTTAGCCCTACCCCAGTATTTCGGTAATTTAGCGAAATGAATATTATTGAATAACTTATTGCGAAATTAACTAGGGCGGTTGCTGTTTCGGGTAGCATGGGAAGGAGATCACTCGAAACAAAGAAGAGTAGAAAAAGCAAGAATATCGGAGAACCTGCAATGAAGGTTTTTACAACTGGTCAGGTCGCTAAAATCTGTAAGGTAGCACCGCGTACTGTAAGTAAGTGGTTCGATTCGGGCAGATTGAAGGGGTACCGCATACCAGGGTCGCAAGACCGTCGGATTCCGCGTGAATATTTGATTAAATTCCTAAAAGAACACGGAATGCCGCTCGGCGACCTTGAAGATGAGACTCTGGCAAAAGTACTTATTGTCGCACAAGATCAAATCCTTATCGAGAACTTAAAACGGGAATTTTCTATCGAAAAGGCTTTCCGTTTAGCTGTCGCAACAAGCGGATTTGACGCCGGAATACAAGCTGAAAGTTTCCATCCAGATTGCGTCATCGCTGATTATTCAATCGGTAAAATGGAAGCAAAACAGATAGTGGATAACCTTAGAAGAAACAATGAATTTTCAGAAATCGTTCTGATTGGATTGTTTCCAGATGATGGAAGTACCATGAGTTTTGATCGCTCAAACCTAAACGAAACTTTCAAAAAACCTTTCGATTCATCTTTATTGGTGGAACGTTTGAGGACTTTGATAGGATCAAAGAAGGAACTCGTTTAACTCCTGAAAAAATTTGTCGTTAGACTGTGTCCCAATTGTAATACAGTTAAACCGGCAGCAGGTATTTTCGACTTCTTCTTGGGTTAAAATCATAACTCTAAAAATTCATAGGTGAAACCTATAAAAAATTCTCAAGTCATCCGATCGAAAAAATCGGATGACTTGTTTTTTCATTTTAAAATCAAATGTAATGACTCAACAACGCAAAAATCTAAACAACGATTTTTGTATCTTTGTAAACGTTATCAGAATTTTTTATTTTGTGAACGCTCATGCTTTAATATATCAGTGAAATAATTTGTTCTTTGCGGGATCGCAGCCGTCTCGACTGCATCTTTAAGCTTTTTGTGTACAAAACCAATGCAGGCGAGACGTCCGCGATCCCGACTAAAATATTTTTTAGAAATTCACACAAATCTAAAATTACAAAATATTCTTTCTCTGTGTCCTCTGTGGTTAATAAAAAAAATGTAATATATCAGTGAAATAATTTGTTCTTTGCGGGAACGCAGCCGTCTCGACTGCATCTTTAGGCATTTTGTGTACAAAACCAATGCAGGCGAGACGCCCGCGATCCCGACTAAAATATTTTTTAGAAATTCACACAAATCTAAAATTACAAAATATTCTTTCTCTGTGTTCTCTGTGTCCTCTGTGGTTAATAAAAAAATGTAATATATCAGTGAAATAATTTGTTCTTTGCGGGAGCGCAGTCGTCTCGACTGCATCTTTAAGCATTTTGTGTACAAAACCAATGCAGGCGAGACGTCCCGCGCTCCCGACTAAAATATTTTTTAGAAATTCACACAAATCTAAAATTACAAAATATTCTTTCTCTGTGTCCTCTGTGTTCTCTGTGGTTAATAAAAAAAATGTAATATATCTGGTGAAATAATTTGTTCTTTGCGGGAGCGCAGTCGTCTCGACTGCATCTTTAGGCATTTTGTGTACAAAACCAATGCAGGCGAGACGCCCGCGTTCCCGACTAAAATATTTTTTAGAAATTCACACAAATCTAAAATTACAAAATATTCTTTCTCTGTGTTCTCTGTCGTTAATAAGAAAAATATGCTATTTGTGAAGTATTTCCCCTATTGACAGGTTACGTCTGATTGTTAAAATTCCACGAAATTTAAATTTAAGATTTTATCAATTTAAAAGAATTTTCGTT
>JAITKS010000173.1 GCA_031278315.1 Planctomycetaceae bacterium
GTATGTAGTTAATTGTTGATAGTTGAATAGTGTAAAAGAACGAATATGTAAAATATTTATTCGTTACTTACAACGTAATATATTAGTGGAATATTTGTTTTTCAACTTTTTTTGAGTTATGAATTTTAAAAATAAGGTTGGTGAAAAATGAACTTGAAATCTTTGAGAAATTTCACTGATATATTTCTAAATTGACTGTTGTGATTTATACGATACGTGTAATTGCTGTTGCTAGTTGAGCGGAAAAAATTTTTCACTATTACATTTTTTGTAACAATATTGTAATTATTTGAATTTACCATTTCTTAAAATGACCAACATATCGTTTCCAACGACTCGGATGCGCCGATTGCGTTATAATCCTGTTTTGCGTAATTTGGTACGTGAAAATTTTTTTTCACCGGATAGATTAATATTGCCGTTATTTGTACGAACAGGTGTAGGTATTCGTCAACCGATTCCTTCAATGCCGGATCAATTTCAGTTATCTCTTGATGAGTTTGTCAAAGAGGTTGAGGAAGCGGTGTCATTAGGATTAGGCGGTTTGATTTTATTCGGGATTCCCGAAAAAAAAGACGCAATCGGCAGCGACGCAATGAACGATAACGGCATAATAGCTCAAGCGGTACGGGCAGCGAAAAGTATTGCCAAAGGGCGGCTGTTGATAATTTCAGACGTTTGCTTTTGCGAATATACCGAACACGGACATTGCGGAGTTCTATGCGAAAATTCATACGGTCAGCAAGATGTTGATAACGATGCAACTCTTGAAAATCTTGTGCGTCAGGTGATAGTTCAGGCGAGAGCGGGTGTCGATATGGTTGCACCGAGCGGTATGATCGATGGAATGGTCGGCAGAATAAGACACGGATTAGACGCCGAAGGATTCAATCATATTCCAATAATGAGTTATTCAGTAAAATACGCAAGTGCATTTTACGGACCTTTTAGAGAAGCCGCCGAAAGCTCGCCGAAAGCTGGTAATAGACGTTCTTATCAAATGGATCCAGCAGCGTCGGCATATCAAGCTTTACGCGAAATTCAGCTCGATATAAACGAAGGTGCAGATATTATTATGATAAAACCAGCATTAGCGTACTTGGATATAATAAAATTAGCTAAAGAACATTTCAATGGTATTCCAATTGCAACTTACAACGTATCAGGCGAATATAGCATGATCAAAGCAGCGGCCGAAAAAGGATGGCTCGACGAAAATGCAATCGTTTGGGAATCATTAACGGCGATGTCTCGTGCCGGTGCTAGTATCATTTTGACTTATTGGGCAAAAAATATTGCAAAATTATTTTGAAAAATCCGTTAAAAATTTATTGTAATATATTAGCGGAATTTTTTCGTAACAATCTATTTTGACATTTTTGTATTGAAATTTTTTAACACGAATTTACACGAAAAACGCAAAACGTTTTTTTAGATAATTTTCGTGAATTTTGTGTATTCGTGAATTTCGTGTATCCGTGTGTTTCGTGTATTTCGTGATCTCAAAAAACAAATTCCGCTTATATATTACAAATTATGAAAGTTGATATAAATAAATTTACAGTTACGGCGATAGTTCTAATTTTGAGCTTGATTTTAAGTTCATCTTTAAGTTCATCTTTGACATTTGGTCGAGATATTTTTGTCAATTCATCTGTTGGGGACGACATCAATTCAGGTTTGAATGAGCGTGATAATGGTACGCAAAATGGACCTGTTCGTACAATCAGACAAGGTTTAAAATTGTCGCGGGCGGGAGATCGGCTCATTCTTGATGCGTCTAAACCGTACAAGGAATCGATAACTTTGTCGGGAAAAAATATTAGCAGCAGAAACAGTGAGAACGCATTTATTATTGAGGGGCGCGGTGCAATTTTAGATGGAACAGAACCAATTCCGATGGATGTTTGGAAATTTTATAAAGATGATATTTTTAGATTTCAATTAACTTTAGCTGATGTCAATGTAACGTATTTTCACATATTGAAAGACAACAAACCGATTAAAAGAATTCATGCAGCGTCAGACGCAACTCATTTACCTAATTTAGAAATTGAGAGTTGGTGTTTATTTCGCGGATATATTTATTTCAGAACTAACGGCAAGAAATCGCCGATGTTTGCGGAAGATTATGATTTATCGTACAGTGAGCGAAAAACAGGAATATCAATAATTCAGGCGAACAATATTAAGATTCACGATTTAACGGTTCAGGGGTATCAGCTAGACGGAATTGCGGCGGTAAATGGTGCGATGAATATTATTCTTGATGATGTCACGTGTTGTAAAAACGGCCGAAGCGGTTTAGCGGTTGGCGGAGGCTCTTCGGTAGCTGCCGGTTATTCAAATTTCGTAGATAATTGCACTACTCAAGTATTACTTCTGCAATATGCAAAATATATTTTCCATAAATGTTATATTCCAAAAAATGGAATTACTAATAAAACGAAATAGATAACTTCTAAAAAGCGTAATTATTCTGTGTGTTATCAATTCAGATTTTTTATTAACTGCAGACAATTTTATTAACCCGCAGACAACACGGAGAAAAAATTTTTTCGTTTATTTTATTTTATTATTTTGTTTATTTTGTATTTTCAAAAAGCCGTGTAATAATTTATTCTTACTTTATTTTTAATATGAGCCGATATATTCGTCCAGAAATATTATCGATGTCGGGTTATGTTGCAGGCGAGCAACCGGCATCTGATAGTGATGTAATAAAATTGAATACGAATGAGAATCCGTATCGTGCTTCGGAAAAGTCGTATAATGCGATTCGTCGAGTTTTGGAATTTGGTTTATCACGTTATCCTGATCCGCGTGCGGCGGAATTTTGTGAAATTGTAGGTCGGAAATACGGAATTGATCCGGCGACGATACTGTGCGGAAATGGCAGTGATGATATTCTGACAATATTAACGCGTACATTTGTCGGGAGCGGCGAGTTATTGCGGTTACCGTATCCGACATATATTCTGTATCGTTCTTTAGCCGAAATTCAAGGTGCGGGAAGTGAGCTTATTCATTTTAACGAGGATTGGTCTTTACCGGATAATTTTTATTCGGCCGGTGAGAATTTACGTCTTGTCTTTTTACCGAATCCGAATTCGCCGTCTGGTACGGTTATTCCGAAAGAACGAATTGTGGAGATTGCTGACAACTTACCTTGTCCGCTTGTTATTGATGAAGCGTATATTGATTTTGCAGATGACAGTTGTATTGATTTAGCCGGACGTCATAAGCGAATTATTGTTACGCGGACTTTTAGCAAATCGCATTCTTTAGCAGGATTGAGATTTGGGTATCTTGTTGCAGCGGTAGAATTAGTTGAGCAGATGTTGAAAGTTAAAGATTCATATAATTGTGACACAATTTCGATTGCGGCAGCGGCAGCGGCTATTTCAGATGAATCATGGCAGGTAGAAAACAGAAAAAAAATTATCGCAACAAGAAATCGTCTAACTGAAAAAATGAGGGCAATGGGATTTAATGTACCGGATTCAAAAGCGAATTTCACGTGGAATACAAGAACTGATATTAATGTTCGTTTGATTTATGAATATCTAAAATCGCAAGGTGTATTAGTGCGTTACATGAATTATCCGGATTGGGGAGACGGTCTAAGAATAAGCGTAGGAACCGATGAACAAGTTGATAAATGTTTAGAACTAATAAGACAATTTGTTGAAAAATAATTAGTTGAAAATAAGTTTGAAAATAAGGTTATCGAAAATAAATCTCAAATTGTTAAAAATATTTCACTGATAGTAATATATCAGTGTAATAATTTATTTTTTTGCGGGATCGCGGTCGTCTTGGCCGCATCTTTAGGCGTTTTTTGTACAAAAAAGATGCAGGCGGGACGCCTGCGTTCCCGCCGGCTAAAATATTTTTTAGTAATTCAATTAAATTTAAAATCTAAAATCTAAAATTACAAAATCTGATTTCTCTGTGTCCTCTGTGGTTAATAAAAAAAATATTCCACTGATATATTATTACAATTTTTGTATTGTGAAATTGTGAAATTGTTATTCATTTTGGAAGTTATTATGTTTAGTTTGAATTTCTTGTGCGCTTTTTTCGATAATTTGTTTACGTACAGAGTTGAGTTGTGTTTGTAAAGATGCGTCATAAACGGTATCTCCGATTCGAATAATAAGACCTCCGATTGCAGACGGATCAATAATGTTACGAATAATAGGTTTACCTCCGATAATTTTTTCGAGTTTTTCAGATAATGTTTTGAGAAGGCTAGGTTCAATTTCTGTTGCGGTTGTAATTACGACAGGAATTCGTTTATGTTGTTTATTGAGAGCTATACGGGTTTGTTGATAAATTTGATTAAGAATACCAAGTCTATTTCGGCGGGCGGTGACTTTCAAAAAATTCATAAACAAATCTGACACTGAGTTCTTTATTGTTTTTTCGAGCAGTGTGATTTTTTCTTCGGCTGTTATCATTGCAGATGCGAGTAGGGCGTTAAATTTATCATTTGATTGTAAGATATTTGCAAGTGATGCGAATTCTTCTACTGCTTTTTCAACAGAGTTATTACTATTTTTAACAGCATTTAAGTATGCTGCCGCGTAAACTTCGGCTATTTGATCAACGTCAACATTAGTACTGTATTCGGCGGCGAATTGAGAATCTTGAGCTATATTTTCCATAATTATTTTATTTGGTTTTTTATTTGGTTATTGGATTTGTAGTAACAGGGTTTGATTAATCCTTAAAATTACATATAACGGTGACTGCAAAAATTCTACTGATATATTAAATTTCTTACTGTTTAATTCATGTTCAAAAAAGCGGTAGAATTATATCAGGATATTTGGTCTGGTAAATATACCTAAATTTGTTGTTTACTATATTTCACTTTTAGAACGTTATGAATTTAGTATAATATGTTCTTCACATTTGGAAATTCGTTTTTTGTTACAATAAATAAAACCGGTATATGAGATGCGGTATTTTTTTGTTTTTATGTTATGGGCAGATGTAATAAATCGGTGAAAAAAATTTAGAGGTTACAAATTTATAAAAAAATGCGTTATGGAATTTACGGCGGTGCTTTTGATCCGATACATCGGGGGCATCTTTTGCTTGCGGAGCATTGTTTGCACGAGATAAATCTTGACAGGGTGATTTTTGTACCGACAGGTATTTCACCGCATAGAATTTCAAAAAATTCTTATACGGCGGATGCTCAGGATCGATACAATATGGTTTCTTTAGCAATTAGCGGGTACAAAGAATTTGAGGTCAGCCGATTTGAAATTGATCGGGAAACAACCAGTTATACGGTTGATACATTACGATATTTTCATAGTAAATTTAGTAATGATAATAATGATAATAATAATACAGAAATTATAAAGTGTAATTATTGTAACGAAAAATATTGTGATATTATATCTTTTCCTGTTGAGCTTTTTTTAATAATGGGAAGTGATATGTTTTGTGATTTGCCTAATTGGTATGAGTTCGATGAGATTATTAAATTAGCGGTTCCTCTTGTAGCGTTACGCCGCGGTTCGCAATTACCGAAAACGGGCATACGATATATTTCGATCAGCATGCCGATAATTGATATTTCTTCAACTCGAATAAGAAGCATGCTTATTAACAACATTCTGCCGGACAATTTTTTGCCGGATGAAGTTTTAAACTATATCAAAGTGCACAAACTATATTTATTCCAGCAAAATTAAATTTCTAAAAGAATTGTAATATATCAGTGGAATAATTGTTTTTCAATTTTTTGTAATTTTTAAACACGAAATACACGAAAATGAGCTAACTATCTGTTAAGTCCCGCTAGGGACGACACTTTATTAACCGTATGCTTTAGCTTACGGATCAACGCTTTAGATTCAGTAATAATCTCCGCATGCGAACTGACCACTAACCACTAACCACTGACCACTGATCACTGACCGCTAATCTCAATTTCCGGCGAGTTGTTTTAGGTCTTGTTCGATTTGGCGAATATCGGTTTCGACTTTCCAATGGATCGATGGAGAAATATCTTCAAAGAATTTTTGCTGCGATTGAATTACTGTTTCGTCAGATTGACGGAGATTTTCGCTTTTGGTTTCGATAATCAAATGTAATTCTACGGCGTTTGTTTTTTCGTTGCGAATAGCATAAACGAAATCCGGACTCGTTGTGCCGCCGGTGTAA